>NZ_JBHYZV010000049.1:25426-59089 GCF_042753905.1 Streptomyces sp. NPDC059248
GGGTGGGGGGGGGGGCCCCGGGGTGGGGCCGGGCGGGGTCCGCCGCGGGGGGCCCGTGCCCCGGATGTCTCTCAGTGGAAGGTGGGCGCGGGCACCGCGGCCCGCTCGCTCTCGCCGCCCTCGGCCCCCTGGCCCCGGCCGGTATTCGTCCGGCCGCGCAGCAGGAGCAGGGCCGCGACGAAGGCATCGGTCCAGCCTGGCAATCCCGATCGTTTCGGGATTATCCGCAACCGGACTATCCGGCGCCGAAGGATCCCGCCGGGTCCCGCCGGGTCTCTTCGGCTCTCGCCGGGGCTCGACGCGTCTGGCCGGGGTCCCGCCGGGTCGCTCCGCGTCGCTCCGGGAACACCGCCCCCTCGCGTCCTGTTGTCGCAGGAGCCGCGGCCGTCGCCGGGCGGGGGGTCAACTGCCCTGCCCCCGGCCGCGGCTGACCGTCGACCCATCGAAGGAGCCGGGATGCGCATCGCAGTGACCACCGCCCTGACCGATCGGACGATCACCCCCGTGAGGCTGGCGAGAGAGCTGGAGGAGCGCGGGTTCGACGGGCTCTATCTGCCCGAGCACACCCATATCCCCGTGGAGCACGAGACCCCGTACCCGTACGGGGCCGACGGGGATCTCGACGACTGGTACGGACGGCTGCTCGACCCCTTCGTCGGGCTGGCCCAGGCCGCCGCCGTCACCTCCCGGCTCGCCCTCGGTACGGGCGTCGTGCTGGTCGCCCAGCACGACCCCATCGTCCTGGCCAAGCAGGTGGCGTCCCTCGACCATCTCTCCGGGGGCCGCTTCACCTTCGGTGTGGGCTTCGGCTGGAACAGGGGGGAGGCCGAGGACCACGGCGTGGCCTGGCCGACCCGGCGCGACCTGGTCCTCGACCGGATGCGGCTGATGCGGGCGCTGTGGGCCGACGAGCCCACCCCCTACAAGGGCCCGTACGGCTCCGTGCGGGCGTCCGTCGCCCATCCCAAGCCGGTCCGCGGCGGCTCCCCGCGCACCCTGCTCGGCGGGGGCGCCGGGCCCAAGCTCTTCGCACATGTCGTCGAGTACGGGGACGGCTGGATGCCCGTCGGCGGCGCGGGTGTCCGGGAGGCCCTGCCCGCCCTCCGTACCCTCTGGGCGGACGCGGGCCGGGACCCGGCCGCCCTCGAAGTGGTGCCGTACGCGGTCGAACCCACGCCGGAGAAGGTGGCGTACTACGCGGATTCGGGCATCGAGGAGGCGGTGTTCCTGATACCCACGACCGACGAGTCCGGGGCGCTGCGGGCGCTGGACGGCTTCGCGCGATACCTCGGCTGAGGCCCCCGCCCCTGCCCCCGTTTCGTCCGTCCCCCGCCGCGGCCGGCGGTCAGCGGCGAACGAAACGGGGGGCGTTCGTCCGCCGGTGGACGTGGTCCCGTCCGTGCCGGGGGAGGGCGAGACGCGCGGGGGCGGTGGCGGGCCGTCGGCGGGGCGCGTCGGCGGCCGCGGTGGCATCGGTGATCGGGGTGGAAGGGGTAGTCGGGGTGTTGGGTGCGGTCGGGGCGATCCTGGTGGGCTCGGGGGATCCCGCGAGCGACAGGGCGGAGCGGATGACGGCCGGGTTCATGGGCTTGCGCAAGAAGTTACTCCGTTCGTAGTACTCTGCTTGAAGTGGTCTCAAACTTAGTACTACGAATGGAGTGGTGTCAATGGCCCGCAGGAACGCCGAGCGGAGGGCCGCCCTCGTCGACGCCGCGATCGAGGTCCTGGCCAGGGAAGGCGCCCGGGGTCTCACCTTCCGCGCGGTCGACACCGAGGCCGCCGTCCCCAACGGCACGGCCTCCAACTACTTCGCCAACCGCGACGATCTGCTCACCCAGGCCGGATCCCGGGTCTACGAGCGGCTCCAGCCCGACGAGGCGACCATCGCCCGCGTCGGCACGGCCGACCGGGACCTGGAGACGTACACCCGGCTGATGCGCGAGCTGGTCGAGCGCGTCTCCTCGTTCCGTACCGGCTATCTCGCCTTCCTCGAACTCCGGCTGGAGGGCACCCGCCGCCCCGAGCTGCGCCGGTTGCTCACCGAGCGGGTCCGGGCCGACGTCGACGCCAATGTCGCCTACCACGAGGCGTCCGGGCTCCCCGGCGACGCGATGGCCGTCAAGCTGCTGATGCTCACGCTCAACTGGCTGATCGTCGAACAGCTCACCCTGCCCGACCTCTATCCGGAGGAGGAGCGGGAGGCGCTGGTGCGGGTGGCGGTGGAGCGGATCGTGGGGGCGCGTCCGGCGGAGTAGGCATCCCTGCCCCCGCGTGGCTCCCCCTCCGCGGGCCCCGGCGGGGCCGTGCCGAACGCGGAACAGTCCCTTCCGTCGCTCGCGTGCCTCCCGGTCACTCCCGTCAACCTCTCCCGCCGGTGGGGGGTTTGTCGGAGATTTATGGTGTGTTGCCGTCGTCGATCCGCCCCCGGATTTGTTTCACCTGGTGGGAGGGGGTGGGCAACAACTTCCGGGCGTCGAAGTCTTGATCGAGTCAGCGACACGACAGCGCGTCGGCCCGACCGTACGAGCCCTTCGTACGGGGTGGGCCGCGCGTCAGGACCGAAGACGAGGGGACACTCACATGATCGGCACCAGCCGTCCGGAAACGACCGCTCCGACCGCTCCGACCGCTTCGAAGGCTCCGAAGAAGAGCCGGCTCCGCAGGGCCGTGGTTCTGGGCAACGCCGCCCTCGCCGCGTTCGTGCTCTCCGTCACCATGTCCACCCCCGCCCACGCCGACGGCCCGATCATGTACGCCAAGGACGGCGCCGGAAAGGGCTACTTCAAGTCCTACGGCGATGTTTTCTACATCAACGACACCAAGGCCGACGGTCACTCGGCGGTGATCATGTGGCGTACCTCCAGCGGTCGGGCGGGCGACGACTGGGACATCGACGGCGCCCACAACGGCTGGACCGCGATCAACCGGAACCTGCCCGAGGCGGACACCGTGTCGTACCGGGTCTGCTGGGGCGAGTGGGGGACCCAGTACATCGAGTTCTCCAGCTGCTCCAGCTGGGCCACGACCCAGGTCTGAGACACCGCCGCCCGCCCCGAGCCGGACTCCCGGCCCGTCTGACGGGACGGCGGCAGGGGGCACCGGGGGAGAGATCCGGAGCCGGAGCCGGCCCGCGTACGGCTCCGACTCCGCCCCAGGGCCCGATGACCAGGGCCCGGCCCGGGACCCCGGCGGGGAGGCAAACCCCGCCGGGGTTCCGGTGATCCACGGATAGGGTCGGTACGGGCCGGGGACCGGCCGGGTCCGTGACGGCGGGCCGGTCCCGGCGGGTCCCATCAAGGGGGAGACGGCGGAGACGGGGGAGGGGAACGGAGCGCGTGGGACGTCCCGAGGCGCCGCTGGACCCGGACGGGGGGCCGGTCCGGGGGTTCGCGTACGAACTGCGCAGACTGCGCCGGGAAGCCGGCGCACCCACCTACCGGGCGATGGCGGCGAAGGTCCCCTACTCGGTCCCGACGCTCTCCCGCGCGGCCGGCGGCGATCAACTCCCGTCCCTGGCGGTGGCCCTCGCCTACGCCGAGGCGTGCGGCGGCGACCGGGAGGAGTGGGAGCGCCGCTGGCACGAGGCGTCCGACGCGGCCGAAGCGGCGCGGACCGACGGACCCGACGCGCCGTACGGCGAAGGACCCGAATCCCCGTACCAGGGCCTCGCCCGCTTCGAAGCCGGCGACCACGAACGGTTCTTCGGCCGCGACCGGCTGATCGACGAGGTCGTCGAACTGGTCGGAACCCGCAGATTCGCGGCCCTCTTCGGCCCCTCGGGCAGCGGCAAATCGTCCCTGTTACGGGCGGGCCTCGTACCGGCCCTGCGCGAACGGACCGGCCGTTTCGGCGCGATCCACGTCCTGACCCCGGGTCCGCGCCCCCTGCGGACGCACACGGCGGCCCTGACATCGCCCGCCACCCCCGACGCCGAAGGAGAGGGGGACGCCGCCGATGGGGAAGGGCCCGACACCCGCGACACTCTCGTCGTCGTGGACCAGTTCGAGGAGGTCTTCACCCTCTGCGACGACCCCGCCGAGCGCGCGGACTTCATCCGGCTCCTCCTCGCCGCCCGCGACCCCGCGAACCGGCTGCGCGTCGTCGTCGCCGTACGCGCCGACTTCTACGGCCGGTGCGCCGCTTACCGCGAACTCGCCGAGGCCCTGTCGGCGGCCTCCCTCCTCGTCGCGCCCATGACCCCGGACGAGCTGCGCCGCGCCGTCGTCGGCCCGGCGCAGCGCGCGGGACTGATCGTCGAACGGGAGGTCACCCGGCGGATCGTCGCCGAGATCGACGGTGAACCCGGCGGTCTCCCCCTGCTCTCCCACGCCCTGCGCGAGACCTGGCGCCGCCGCCGCGGCCGGGTCCTGACCACCGCCGCGTACGAGGCGTCGGGCGGCGCGCACGGGGCGATCGCCCGGACCGCCGAGGACGTGTACGCCGAACTCACCCGCGAACAGCGCGACCTGGCCAGGCTGGTGCTGCTGCGTCTGGTCACCCCGGGCGAAGGCTCCCCGGACTCCCGGCGGCCCGTCCCGCGCGCCGAGCTGTCCTTCGGGGACCCGGCCGCGACGAAGGTCGTCGTCGAACAGCTCGCCGGGGCCCGTCTGCTGACACTCGACCACGACACCGTGGACCTGGCGCACGAGGCCCTTCTGACCTCCTGGCCCCGGCTCGGTGGCTGGATCGACGAGGACCGGGAGCGGATCCGTACCCATCGACGGCTCACCGAGGCCACCCTCACCTGGGCCGAACTGGCCGGCGAGTCCGCCGCCCTGTACACCGGTACCCGGCTGGCCGGGGCCGAGGAGCACTTCGCGACCGAGCCGGCCCGCAGCGGTCTCACCCGGCAGGAACTGGCCTTCCTCAACGCGTCCAGCGCCTTCCGCGCCTCCCGGCTGCGGCGCCGCCGCGTCCTGCTCGGCTCCGTCGTCGCCGTGGTCGTCCTGGCCCTGATCGCCGGGGTCGTGGCCTGGCAGCAGAACGAGTTGGGCGACCGGCGGCACCGGGAGGCCGAGGCGCGGCGCATCGTCGAGATCGCGTTCGGGATGCGGTACGCGGACCCCCAGCGGGCCATGCGGCTCGGTGTCGCCGCCTGGCGGCTCGCGGACACCGTCGAGACCCGGGCGGCGCTGCTGGGCGCGGGGACGCAGCGCGAGGAGGACGTGTTCGCGATCCCGGACGAACTCACCCGCTTCCCGCCGCCGGAACAGGAACCGGGGCACGAACCGGAACAGGAACAGGACCAGAGACCGGAACAGGGCGGGGCGGTACGGTCCGGGGACCCGGGCGGCGCGCACTTCGACGGCCCCGAGCCCGGCCCCGAGCCCCCGCCCGACCCCGGGACCGGCGCGGCCGGGACCCGTAACACCCCTGTCCCGGTCCCCGACGGACTCGTCATCAGCACCGCCCCTCCGGACACCCGCACCGGCACCGGCAGCGACCCCGACGCCGGGACCGGTGTCGGCACCGGCACCGGCACCGATACCCGTGTCGACGTCGGCGCGCTGCCCCTCCTCTCCGCCGACGGACGGACCCTGGTCCTCGTCCGCCACGACCGGATCCGCAGCTGGGACCTGAGCGCCCCGCACCGTACGACCCGAATCCACCCGGGCCCCGGCGCCTCACCGTACGAACCCGTCGCCCTCGACCCCGGCGGCCGTCATCTCGCGGTGGCCGACGGGAACGGCGGCGTACGGGTCCGCGATCTGCGGACCGGCCGTACCGGCGCCCGGCTGCCGGTCGCCGAGCCGACCGGGCTGACCCTGGCCCGTGGCGGGCGCGTCCTCGTCGCGGCGAAGACGGACGGGACGGCCGAGGTGTGGGACGTACCCGCCGGGCGCCGGGTCCTGACGGCGGCGACCGGCGGCCGGTACGGAGTCGAGGCGGTGGCCCTGAGCGCCGACGGCTCCCGGGTCGCGGTCTGCGGCACCGGCCGTCCGCTCGGGATCTGGGACGTCCCGGCCCGCGAGCGGCTGCCCGCGCCCGCCGGTGGGCCCGCGGAGTGCGTGGCGGGCGAGTTCGACCTGGCGCCGGACGGCCGGACGGTCGTGGCCGTCACCGACCGGGGCGTCCGGCGGTGGGAGACGGGGACGGGCCGGGAGTTGTCCGGGCTCCCCGCCGAACGGCCCCGTACCGTCCGCTACAGCCCGGACGGTACGTTCCTGCTCGCCGCCACCACCGGTGAACTGGTGGTCTGGCGGCTGTCGTTCGCCGCCGCGCCGGTCTTCCGGTACGCGCTCGACGGCGACGGCGTCCACACCCTCACCCTCGACGCGCGGCCGGGCGCCCCGGGGCTGCTCCGCTATATGCACGGCGACGAGACCGTCGTGCGCACCCTTCGGCTCGCGCGGGTCACCACGGATCCGTGGGACGCCCGGCCCGCCCTGGCACAGCGGCTCACCGGCGACGGTCGCCTCCTCGCCCGGCAGACGGGCCCTACCGGCGGCTTCCGGCTGCTGGACACGGCCACCGGGCGCACCATCGGCACCCCGCCCGCCCGCCCGTGCACGCCTACGGCGGCCTCTGGGACGGTTTCTGCGGCGGGGGCATCGGCCGAGTGCCGGACGCACTCGGCCTTCAGCGCCGACGGCCACCGGTTCGCCTCCTGGGACGTCGAGCGGCGACGTATCGCGATCTGGGACGTCGAGCGCCGGCGCCCGCACGCGCATACCGGCCCCTACCCCGACGATACGGGCGTCGGTGCCTTCGCCCTCAGCGCCGACGGCCGGTATCTCTACACGCCCACCACCGACCGCGACGGCCGTGAGGCGGTCGAGATCTGGGACATACGGGACGAGGGCACCGGACGCCTCACCCGCACGCTCCCCGGTCTCGGCGGTGACGCCCTGGCGGTACGGGGCGACGCGTCGGGGCTCGTCAGCTCGGACGGCGCCTTCGCCGATCTGCGGACCGGCCGCGCGGTCCACCGTCCGCTGGGCGGCGACGGTGTGGAGACGATGGCGCTCAGCCCCGACGGGGAACGCCTCGCCGTGGGCGACGAGCTGGGCCGGGTCACCCTCTGGGACGGCAGGCTCCGCCACCGGCTGCTCACCCTCTCGGGGGGCCTCTCGGCCGGTGGCTTCCCCGCCGCCGACGCGGACACCGACCGGTCGGTGACCGTCCGGCGGGACGGCCGTACCGAGACCGTCGTACGCGCCGCCTTCGCCCGGGTCACCGCCCTCGCCTTCGCACCGGACGGCCGGACGCTGGCGGCCGGCGGCTCCGACGGGGTCCGGCTGTGGGACGTGGAATCCAGCCACGTACTCGTCTCACCCCTCCCGACCGCGGGCGATCCGGTCCTCTCCGTGGCCTTCTCCGAAGACGGCCGCACGCTCCATACGACGGGCCTGTACACCGGCCCGGCCCGGCACACCCTCGACCCCGCCGAGCTGGCGGCGGAGGTCTGCGAACGGGCGGGCGCGGGGCTCTCCCGGGCCGAGTGGAAGGAACATCTGCGGGACATCCCGTACCAGGACACCTGCTCCTGAGGCGCCGCCCCCGGTGTCCGGTGAGGGCTCGGAAGGAACCAAAGGCTCGCGTCGTCCGGTACGTGTCATCCGGTACGTGTCATCCGGTCCTGGTCAGAGGTCGGCCACCAGCAGCCGGTAGCCGACGTCGATGGAGTCGAGTGCGAGCAGGTCGGCGTGGTCGCGGTGCCAACGGCCGCTGGAGAGGTCGTCGTCGAGCCGGGCCAGACCGGGAGCGACGACGTCCTCCCCGGTCTGGGCGAGCATGGAGATCCCGGCGCGTACCCGCGGGTCCAGGTAGGCGTGGGGACGGCGCCAGTACGCCGCGCCGAAGCCGTCCGTGCAGTCGTGGGGGAGGGGGACGGGCTCCTGTCGCGCGCCGCCGAGCAGCTCCGCGAGACGGTCGGTCGGGACGGTGCGGGAGTCGTCGAAGGCGGCGGCCTCCGGGAGGTATTCGCTCAGGAGCCAGAAACGTTCGCGGAAGATCGGCTGGTCCCAGGTCAGGACGACGATACGGCGGCGGGCGACCCGGCGGAGTTCGGCGAGACCGGCCGGCAGGTCGCTCCAGTGGTGGGTCGTCAGCAGCGCGATGACGGCGTCGGCGGCGTCGTCGGGAACGGGCAGGTTCTCGGCGTACGCGCGGACGGCGGGCGCCGACCCGGGCGGGCGCCGGTCGATCATCTTCCGGCTGGGTTCGACGGCGAGGATCGTCCGGGGCGGCTCGTAGGAACCGGTGCCCGCCCCCACATTGATCACATCCGCGGCGTCGCCGAGCGCCGCGTGGATCCGGGCGGCGATCCTCGGATCCGCCCGCCGGGTCAGGTGGTACGTCGTGCCGATCGTGTCATAGACGGCCATGCTTCCCAGTATGGGGAGAAGCCGCTGCGGAGGGACGCGCTCACCCGGGTGATACGGGGCCGGGGCCGGAGCCGGGGCGCGGCGGACGACCGGCGCCCCGGTCGCCGTACCCCCGCCGCCGCCCCCCATGGCCCGCTGTACGGCCCGCACGGTTCCTAGGCCCGCGCTTCCAGCGACTCCACGGCCCGCGCCAGGCTGTGCCGCCCGTGCCCCCGGGCCACCTGGTCCTCGAAGAGGCGCTGCAACGGGGCGATCAACTCCGTGCCGAGACCCTGGGACTCGGTCGCCGCGAGGATGTTCCGCAGGCCCGTCGCGTTCATCTCCAGGCTCGACGTCTCGGTCTCGTAGGCCCCGGCGTCGATCTCCGCCGCGAACTCCGGCAGCGCGACCAGCACGCCCTCCAGCCAGCGCGTCAGATGCCCGGTCATGTCCACGGCCTTGATCCGCTCCGTGCGGGCCAGGGCCATGGCCTGGAAGAAGCCGGAGAAGAGCCCGTACATCCCGCTGAGTATCGCCACGTCGTGGACGGACGCCAGCCCGGGGTCGCTGCCCACGAAGGTGCCCGAGCCGAGCAGGTCGAGTGTGCCGCGGTACCGCTCGTGCGCCGGCTCGTCGCCGCTGTAGAGGATGAACGCCTGGTCGGTGCCGATGGTCTGCGGTACGGCGTACACCGCGCCGAGCACATAGGCGGCGCCGTGCTCGGTGACCAGTTCGGCCAGTTCGCGCGCCGGTGCCGGGGTCGCGGTCGTCAGGTTCACCACGGTCCGCCCGGGGAGCGCGGCGGTCGCGGAGCCGAGGACGTCCCGCGCGGTGTCCTGGTCGAGCACGGCCACGACGACCAGTTCGGCCGCCGCGACGGCCTCCGCCGCGGTCCCGGCCCGAACGGCGCCCCGGGCGACGAGGGCGTCCGCCTTGGCCGCGGTCCGGTTCCACACGGTCGTCGGATGCCCGGCGGCCAGGAACGCGTCGGCCAGGGCCTGGCCCAGGTTGCCGAGGCCGATGACGGATACGGAGTGCTTCTGCGGGCTCATTGATTGTCCTCTCGGGTGGTTGATGTCGCCATGCTGTCCGGGCGCGCTGTCGATCGGCTGCCGGTCCGCTGTCGGTCCCGCTGCCGGTCGCTGTCGGTCCCGCAGTGTGTGATGTGGCGTGGGTCATAGCGCCCGGCCCGTACCGCTGCTGAGGTGACCCGATGCGTCACACACCCCTGCCTTTGGCCGCCGTGCTCGCGGGCGTTCTGCTCCTGACCGCCTGCGGCGACGACAAGGCCCCGCCGGGCGGCGCGTCCGAATCGAAGAAGGCGGACCCCTGCCGGAACACCGCGCCTGCGGCCGGGGCCGCCGACCCCGCGGGGCACGGGGTGCGGATCACCGCGACGACGCACTTCGCGCCGGTGCCCGAGTACTGCGACGCCCGTACCGCGACGGCGGAGTTCGAGATCAGCAACAACAAGCGGGAGCCGTACGCGTACACGGTCACCTTCGCCGTCACCGAACCGTCTGGCCGGTCCAACGCCATGACCCCCGTGACGGTGGACTCCGTCCCGGCGGGCGGGACCGTCCGCCGCACCTTCACCACGTACGACGTCCCGCCGTCCGCCCGGGGCAAGGCCCAGGTGAAGATCGCCGAGGTCCGCTCCGTCCCGGTCGACGAGGTCGGCGCGCCGCCCGGCGGCTGCCCGGAGTCGGGGGTCCGGGTGACGGTCGACGAGGGCGAGGCGGCGATGGGCCTACGGGTCGTCGGTGTCACGCTCACCAACTGCGGGACGCGGCCGTACGCCCTCGACGGCTACCCCCGGCCGACCCTGCTGGACGAGAAGCACCGGGCGGTCGACGGAGTGCGGATCCTGCGCGGCGGCGCGGGCATCGCCACCGGCACCGGCCTGGACGACCCGCCGCGCCCCGTCGACCTGAAACCGGGGGAGAGCGCGCGGACGAGCCTGATCTGGCGCAATACCCACACCGGCTTCGGGGAGGCCGTGAACGCCCCGTACGTCCGGCTGGTACCGAAACCGGGCGCGAGCCCGGTGACGGTGATCCCGGAGCTGGACCTCGGGACGACGGGGAAGCTGGGCGTCGGCGCGTGGCGGAAGGCGGACCTGTCCTGACCTCAAGGCCGGCGGAACCGCCCGGACCACTGAACAGCCGTTGTCCGACGGCGGTTTGGATGTACGGGGTCCGGGGCGGCGGAACTACAGTGGGCGGGTGACCTCTGTCCCGGAAGACCTGTCGCGCCGGATCCGCGAAGACGACCGCGACGCCGCCGTCCGGCGCCTCCAGGAGGCGTACGCCGAAGGCCATCTCTCCCACGAGGAGATGGACGGGCACCTCGGCCGCGCGCTGGCCGCCACGACCCACGGCGACCTGGCCGCCGTCCTGGCCGTCCTCCCGGCCGAGGAACCCCCCACCGTCGCCGAGATCGGCGCGGCGGGCGGCCGGATCCGCCGCACCGGCGCGTGGCGCGTACCGCGGAATCTGAAGGTGACGTCCGGGTACGGCCGGGTGAAGCTGGACCTGTCCCGGGCGGTCTTCGACGGCCCGGTGGTCGACATCGAACTCCGGATCGGCACGGGCAACGCGCGCATCACGGTGCCGCGCGGCGCGACGGTGGAGCTGGACGGTCTGACGACCGGCTGGAAGGACACCCGCTACAAGCCCCCCGCCACACCGGGCGCGGGCCCGACGATCCGTATCACCGGCGTGATGGGCTTCGGCCGGCTGAAGATCCGCCACGCGCGGTGGTGACGGGCGTCTCCCACGAGGTCTCAGGAACGGGTGGCGGTCCTGCAGCCGGCGTCCGTCGCCGATGCGCCGCCGCTCGTGTCGATCGGAGCGCTGCGGTCGTACGGGTCGATCCTGAGGGTCGAGTCCGGGGACTGTCCGTCGGCCGAGCCGAACGGCGGCACGAAGTAGCCCGTGGGTCCGGAGCAGCCGCCGTTGGTCGTGTCGAGCGCGTACGAGACGAGTGACATCGTGCCCGGCTCGGTAATGACCTTGGCAGGGTCGTCCCAGCTCATCACCGTCACGCGCCGCACGATCGTACGGATGACCTCGGCGTCCCGACCGCCGTCGCCCGCCGCCGGGGTGACCGGGTACACGAACGTGACGTCCGCCGTCACCTCGACGGCCCCCCGCTTCCCCTCCCGGTACATGAGCCGGCCGCGCGTCTTGACGACGTCACCGACCGGCTGTGCCTGCTCCGGCCGGAAGCGGCTGAACAGCAGCAGGGGATCGGTCGCGGCGGTCGGCGCGGTGGACGACAGGGCCGTACGGAGATACTCCTGCACGCCCTTCTGGTGCGGGTTCAGCAGCGCGATCGCCTCCGTGGGCCGCTCGCCGCGCAGCACACCGGGGTCGAGCCCCGAGGCCACGAGGAAGTCCCGGCTCTGCCGCAGCGCCCGTTCGACCCGGGCGGCGTCCATCCAGCCGGTCGCCTTGGCCGCGGGGACCGTGATCCCGGCGGCCCCGTCGGCCCAGTGGGCGGCGGGCGACCCCCGGAAGGGCTCGTCGAGGGTGGGTCGCCCACCGGGCTCGGCACCCGGCGCCGCCTTCGGTCTCTCGGACTCGGCCGCCTGCGGAGCACCGGACTTCGCGTCGTCGCCGTCGAACCAGCCGACGACGAGACCGGGGTAGAACGCCAGGACCAGGAGGGCCACGGCCGCCACCATCGCGGTGATGTACAGGCCCGTTCGGCGCCGGGGCCGGGCCGGTGAGTAGGTGCGCCAGCCCTCCGGCGGCGCGGGGTTCTCCCGCAGCCTCCGCTGCACCTCACGGGCGCGCGCAGATGGCTCCACGGGGGCCCCGGCCGTACCCTGCACCGACTCGCGGAGGAACCGGTCCCACTCGTCGTCGGGTACGGACGACCCGTCCCGCTCCCCTGCCCCGCTCACACCGCACCCCTGTTCCCGCTCGATCGGCCGTTCGGACCGGCCGTCCGCATAATCGCATGAGCGGGTCACCGAGGCCGCGGACGGAGCGGGATACCCCGGCCGGAGAGGTCTCAGGGCCGGATCGTCCGGCCCTGCTCCGCCCCCTCCACGGCTTCCACATAGGCCCTGGCCACCTCGGACGCGGGGGTGCCGCCCGAGCCGTCCATGCCCAGGGCATCCAGGGTCTCCCGGATCCACCCGGGCGCGACGACGTTGATCCGCAGCCCGCGCGGCAGTTCGGCGGCGGCGTTGCGCACAAAGCCTTCGAGGCCGGAGTTGACCAGCGCCCCCAGCGACCCCTGGGCGAGGGGTTCGACGAACGTCCCGCCGGTCAGGGTGATCGACCCGCCGTCCCGCAGCCGCCCGGCGGCCCGCCGGGCCAGCGCCACCTGCCCGAACAGCTTGGCCCGCGCGCCCTCCGCGAACTCCTCGTCCGTCCCGCTCCCCAACTCCACCAGGGGCCCGCTCGCGGCACAGCACACCACCGCGTCCACCTCGCCGACCTCGTCGAAGACGGCGTCGATGGTGCCGGGTTCCGCCAGATCCACCTTGACTACCCCGCCGCGCGAGGCCCTGACGACTTCGTGGCCGGCTGTCGTCAGGGCGTCGGCCACCGCCGTGCCGATGGTGCCTGTCGCTCCGATCACCAGTACTTTCATGTCGCCGATGATGTCAGCGTGGACGATATACGTCCCCTGAATACGTCCCCTGAATACGTCCCCTGAATACATCCCCTACATCCCCGAATTGTTCCAGCCCCGAGGAGACCGGCCATGGCGACGGACATCGTGATCGCGCAGACCACCATCGACGACGAGACCAGGGCCGTCGCCCTGGCCCGGGGCGCGGTCGACGCCCGCCTCGCCGCCTGCGCCCATATCGACCCGCCGTTCCGGGCGATCTACCGCTGGCGGAACGACATCCAGGACGAGCGCGAGTGGCGGATCTCGTACAAGACGACCCGCGACCGCCTCCCGGCGCTGGCGGAGTGGGTCGCCGGGGAGCACACGTACGACGTCCCGGAATGGATCGTGCTCCCGGTGGACGGCGGCTCGGACGCGTATCTGGCGTGGGTCGCGGAGCAGAGCGCTCCGGAGGCGTGACCCCCGTCAACCGGTCGCGGGCAGCCTCAACAACATGGCGTGGTACAGGTCCGGGCCCGCCCCGGGACGGGATTCCCCCACCTTGCGATAGCCCCAGGACCGGTAGGCGCCGACGGCCGCCGTGCTCTCCGGCCGTACGTTCAGCATGACCCGCTCGGCGACGACGCCGTCGAGAAGGCCGTCGTGCAGTCGCCGCGCGACACCCCGCCCGCGCCAGGGGCCACGTACCGCGAGCTCCATCAGCCCGAACGTCCGGCGCCCGTCCTCGCGCCGCGTCTCGGCGTCGACGGTCCCGTCCAGCTCGTCCCACCACACCGTGTCCGCCCCGAGGGGGAGGCCGTACGCCAGCCCCACCGGCTCGCCGTCACCGGTCCGGGCCAGGACGGCCCGGAAGCCGTCCCGCCGGGTCTGGGACCCGAACCGCCGGAACGCGGCGGCGACGTCGTCGGCGGTCTCGTTGTACGGGGCCTCCGCGAACACCTCGGCATAGACCAGCCGGAACGCGTCCTCGGCGAGGGCGGCGGACGGGCCGTCGAGACGGGTGAGGGCGATCGCCATGTCCGTCACCCTAGCCGGAGGGGATGGCTTGGTTCATGGACAGTTGGCGAGCCAGACCGCTCGCTCCGCGCGATCGACGCCACCGTCGCCGTCCACGACGTAACCCAATGCCTCGACAAGGGTCGAACCGAGATGCCACAGGACATTCGGTCCCACGGCTACGACCCGCCCGCTCGCCGCCGCGTATGCCCTGAACTGGACCGACCACATGCCCAGAGGGCTGTAGTTCTCCGCGTACCGAAGCCGGAGCGCGGAGGCTTCCGCAACCGTGTCGATACAGGCGTCAACGGGGTCTATGCGCAGTGACGACGGGGTCAAGCGGCCCGGGGCACTCCCTATCGTCAGATGCCCCAGCGCCGCCCAAACCTTGGGCGCCGCGTCGTTGAGCTCGAATCCCGCCGCCGTCAGTTGCTGCGCCCAACTCTCCGTGGAGACCCGACGACCGTACGCCCACCCGGCCGATCCAAGCGCGTCCAGCACCGAGGACCTGGAGCCCATCAGCGATTCGTTCACGGATTCCATGTGCCTCTCCGATCGGAGGTGGAGGGGTGTACGGGGAGATCCTCAGCTCAAGTGACTCCTTGCCCCATCGGAGACGCTACTCAGCCGGCCGGCCGCCTTGCCGGGGTCACCGGTCCGGGTGGGCTGATCCACCTCGAAGTCATGGCCGGTCAGTCCGCTCTCCTCCTCGACCAGGCGGGCGATGCGATAGGCCACTTCCCCTCCGTTCGTCGGCGACGGCGTTGACGGCGCCATGAGAACCGACGGACGTCCGGCGGGTACGGCGAAGGCTCAGGCCGCCCACTCGGCCAGCACTTCGCGGACACCCGGAACGTGCGGATGCTTCTTGAGGCGGCTGAGTACACCGCCGACCCATACGTCGGTGCGCGGGGAGTCGGTTCCCTTGACGAGACCGACGGCGCGGTTGGCGGAGGCGACGGCCCGGTCGAGATCCCCCGCGTCGATGTAGGAACCCGCCAGCCAGCAGGAGTACAGGGCGACTTCACGTGCGTGGGTCTCGTCGTACGGCATCCGGATGCTTTCCAGTACGGGGACGGCCCGGCGGTGCTCGCGCAGCTCGGCCCAGCAGCGCCCGGCCATGATCCGGGACTCGTCCCGGTTGATCCAGTACACCCAGTCGGGTTCGTCATCCGTGGTGGCGTCCCGGCGGTCGTGGTGGCCATCGGAGAGGCCGAGTGCCCGATCCACCCCCTGGGCGTCGCCGGTGCGGGCGCAGGCCCAGGCGAGCCGGTCGGACAGGAGCACACGGGCGGCGGGCAGCGCGTCCGCCGGTGCGAGGGTCAGGGACGCGCGGGCCATCTGCACGGCTTCCCGGGGCCGGGGGCCCGACGCGGTGAGATACGACAGCTCGGAGAGCGCGGACGCGGCGAGCGTGCGGTTGCCCGCCTGGTGGGCGGCTGTGGACGCGCGTTGGGCCAGTCGCCTGGCCTCGGCGGGCATCCCGGCGTCGAAGGCGACCCACGCGGTGAGCTGATGTGTCTCGGCGAGCACTTCCAGCATCCTGCGGCCGATCTCGTCCGTGTAGATCGCGTTGTTCAGGACGGCCTCCGTGCGACGGGCCGTGCTCACCGCGATCGGGTAGGTCGCCGCGCCGCCGGAGTAGTCGTCGAGGCGCCGGAGGTCGACGAGCGCATGTTTGAGCCGCTCGACGTCCTGCTGTCCCACCTTGCGGTTCTCATGGGCGTAGGCGTCGAGGGGAACCATCCCCGCGACGACACCCGCACCGGCACCGATGAATTCCCTGCGGTCCACTTCCGCCTCCTTCTCCTCCAGTGCCTGTACGGCCTGTGTGGAGCTCGGCGCCGAAGACCGGGACCTTCAGCACTCTCTTACATCCCCGTTCCGGGGGCGCCCAAGCGCGGCCCGCCAACGGCCGGGGCGCACTCGTGGTGGTAGTGATCCGGTGCGGTCAGTGGGAAGGATGTCCGCATGAAGGTATTGGTGCTCGGCGGTACATGGTTTCTGGGCAGAGCTGTCGCCGTCGAAGCCCTGTCGCGTGGGTGGGGCGTGAGTCTGTTCAATCGAGGCCGATCAGGGGACGCGCCCGAAGGGGTACAGCAGATCCGTGGGGATCGGACCGTGGCCGGTGATCTGACGGAGCTGGCACGACACGGGCCGTGGGACGCGGTGATCGACACATCGGCGTCGGAGTTGGCACCCCGGAGCGTATTGGCGGGCGCGACGGCCCTGGCAGCTGTGGCGGGTCGATACGTGTACGTCTCCACGGTGAATGCTTACCGGGGGTGGCCCGATGAACCGTTGACCGAGTCCTCCGAGGTACTGGACGGACCTCCGGACGCGGACATCGACTATGGGCGGCTACCGGACGGCTGGGACGGCCCCGACTGGTACTACGGCCGCCAGAAGGCGGGAGCTGAACGGGCTTCGGTGGCGGCGTTCGGGGCCACTCGGGTGGCGATTCTGCGTCCTGGCGTGATCCTGGGCCCCGGGGAGTACATCGGCCGCCTGCCGTGGTGGCTGCGCCGAGCCGACCGGGGCGGTCCGATCCTCGCCCCCGGCCCTCCGGGCAAGAGCATCCAGCCGGTCGATGTACGGGACGTGGCGGACTTCGCCCTGCGCCAGGCCACGGCATCCGGGGGTGGGAGCTACAACGTGACCGCGCCCATCGGTCGCGAGACGATGGGCGGCTTCCTCGAAGCGTGCCTACAGGCGACGGGATCCGATGGGCGGCTCGTCTGGGCCCCCGACGACTTCCTGTCGGAGCGGGGAATCCGCCAGTGGACGGAGTTGCCCCTGTGGCGGACGCACCCGGGTGTCTGGCGCATCGACTCGGCAAGAGCTCAGGCCGCCGGCCTGACATGCCGCCCGCTGTCGCAGACCGTCCATGACACCTGGAAGTGGTTGCGGGACGGCGGCAACCCCGTCGCCCACCCTCGATGGGCGGAGCACGGCCTTCCGGCGGATAAGGAGGCCGGACTCCTTTCTCAGCTCAGTACATAGGGCTCGTCACACGATCACACGCGGTGCCTCCTGAGTCGTCTCCGGCCAAAGTGGCGAAGACGGCAAAGTTCGACCCCTCGCCAGCCGATAATCGCAACATGGCCGACAGCGAAGGCGGGTGGCGCCCGCCGGGCAGCAAGCATCCCTGGATACCCCCAGGAGAAGGCGGCGGCGAGTCCTCGCCTTTGAATCGGATCGCTGGCGGTGGCGGTGGGGGACGAAGGCCAAGGAGCAAAGCAGGCTACGTTGCTTTGATCTTGCTGGCCATCTGGACCGTCTTCGCCATGCAGTGGAGAGAAAAGGACTGCTCCCTCATCCCGACGTCGTATGTACTCGTGATCACTCATGGGACCCCGAGCCTCTTTGAGGGATGTGGCGACCACGATGTCAACGTCACCGACGACTGACAGGAGCCCATAAAGCGATCTTGTTGTCGTCTCCTGGTCCAAAGTGATCCATTGTGATGCTTTGTTCGAGAGAGTGCGAGTATCCGGCGGTGGATCGCGGAAGACGCTCTGCGGACCGTGATTGAACTGATCATGAGGTGGTGGGGGCGGAACGTCCGGCACCCCTCATGGGTACCGTGATGGCAGGGTCCCGAGGGGATGGAGCTGACCATGCTGGAAGAACCCGAGGAGATCGGCCGTCGCGTCCGGCGGGCCCGGCTGCGGCTGGGGATGCCCCAGGCGGATCTCGCCGCCGCGCTCGGCCGGACCCAGGGCTGGGTGTCCAAGGTGGAACGCGGCCAGATCGAGCTGGACCGGGTCGGTCTGCTCAATGAGATGGCGGCCGAACTGCACGTCCATCCGAACGACCTGATCGGACGGCCTTACAACAGCTCTCCGGAGGAGAACCGGTGGCAGATCGCGGCCTCCGCCATCCTGCGGGAGATGCGCCGTTACGATCTCGCGCCGGTCTTCGACGGGACCCCCCGGCCCGCGCCGGAACTGTGGGGGGAGACCTCCCGACTGCACCGGCTGCGGGACGCGGCGCAGAACGTGGCGATCCTCCAGGTGCTGCCGGACCTGTTCCGGGAGGCGCGGGCGCTGGCCGAGGTCTCGGCGGGGCGCGAGCGCGAGGAGGCGTACGCGATCTACGCGGTGTGCTGCAAGTTCGCCCACACCGCCGCCCACGCCCTGGGCCATCCCGAGCTGGTGGCCATGGCATGTGAACGGGCGGCTTGGTCGGCCCGGCTCTCCGGTGATCCCGTGCTGCCCGCCGTGGCGGACTGGATGCGGGTATGGGACATGTGGGCGACCGCCGACTGGGACGACGCGCTCGCCCTGTCCGACCGGGCGCTCGGCAGCATTCAGGGCGCGTACGAGCGGGGCGAGCCGTCGGCGGTACGGGCCTGGGGGTCGTTGCAGCTACGGGCGGCCGTCTCGGCGGCGCGCGGCGGCAGGGCGGCCGAGGCGGAGGACCGCGTCGGGTTCGCCGGGGACGCCGCCGACCGGCTGGGCACCGTGCCCTTTCACGACCGGCACTCACTCACCTTCTCGGCGGGCAACGTCAGCATTCACGCCGTCAACGTGGCCCTGGAACTGGGCCACCACGGCAAAGCCCTGGCCATAGACCGGGATACCGCTCCCGGTCTCGTATCGTCCCTGCCGAGTTCACGCCGGGGCCACCACCACATGGACCTGGCCCGCGCCTGGCTGTGGGACGGCAACCGCGAAAGGGCGCTCACCGAATTGGAGACCGCCGAGCGCATCGCGCCCCAACTGGTGCGGCACCATCCCATCGCCCGCTCCACGCTCCGGAGCATCGTCTGCGCCGAACGCACATCGACCCGGGAGAAGCTGCGGCTTATGTCGAACCGGTTCCACCTCGGAGGGTAACGAGGCCGCGACGGCAGGATTCCGTGCTGCGGGGTGGTCAGTGGATTCCCCAGCGCGCGCCGTTCTCGCCCGATCGAAGTGTGTCGAGCCGGTGCCGGAACTCACGGGCGGCGGGTTCGTCGCCCCGGTCGATCCGATGGATGAACGAGCCGAGGGTGTGCAGATCGCGCATGCCCGTCAGAACGGAAAGCCCCGGCCAAGCCGCCGGATCGTAGCCATAGGCGTCGGTGAAAGCGCGGATCTCCCGCGCCGTCCGCCCGTACCGGGCGCCTTGGACCGTGTTGGCGAGGTCGAGTTCGCGGGGGCCGGTGGCGACCTCGTCCCAATCGCCCAGGCGGACCTTCGATCCGTCCCACAAAGTGTTCCCCGGATAGGCATCGCCATGAATGAGACCGATACCGAGGGGGAAGTCGAGCTGTCGGTAGCCCTTCAGAAGCACATCTATCGAGCCGACGATCCAGTCGGCGTCGTCCGAGGCGAGCACCCTGCTTTTTTCCACGGCCACTTGTAGTTGCGCCAACGGGCGGTATGGCGGGAGTTCGACCGGCGGCTGTGGAACACGGTGCAGTTTCCGGAGTAGCGCGCCGAGGGCCTCTGCCGGTGGCGGTGTGTCCGGCTGCGGGTAGTGAGTCCACAGTGTGACGACGTACGGCGGTTGCTCCAGGGGCCGGGCAAGCGGCTCCACTGAGGGAAAGCCGTGTGCGATCAGCCACTGCACCAGTTCGAATTGGGTACGAGCACGGGCTGCTTCGGCGCCCGGACGGACTCGGGCGACGGCGTCGGCTTCGGGCAGGAGAAAGACAGCGGTGGCGTGGCGGCGGAGCGGAGTGAGGCCGGCGGCCGAGATTCCCATGCGGCGGCAGGCGTCGCGGACGGCTATATCGGGGGTGTACGGCGAGGTGGTCACCGCACGGACGGTAGCGCGCCGTCACCGAGCACTTGGTAAGCGCGCGTCAGTTCGATGAGATGAATGGCTTCGGGGCGCTCACGTGCTGGTGGCTGAGTCAGGGCTCCTGTGATCGTGTGAAGCCCCAGGGCGATCTGTCGGATTCGCTTGGCTGGAGCCAGCTCCAGCAGTTCCTGAAGGACGCGGGCCGCCGTAGGGATGTCGTCCTGCCGGATACGCGCGAGGGCGATGTCGATCGTCGCCAGGGCCTCGTCACCGTACGAACGGGACTCGGGAGGCCCGTACCGGTACTGCTCCACGGCTCTGGTCGCGTAGAACTCGGCCTCGTCGTGCCGTCCGAGGAGGCTGTAGGTCGCGCCTCTGTAGTAGTCCTGCTTGGCGGACGGGAAGGTGAAGATTCCGCCGAACTCGGTGATCCCGTCAGGATCGGCGGACTCCCCCTGGGCATCGTGCATCTGGGCCAGAGCACCGGTTGCACGGCCGAGGTCACCGGCGCGTGCGGCGGTGCGCGCCTCGATCGCGGTGGCCCGGATCCGAGAGTGTCCCGCCGGAGCCAGGGCCGCGGCCCGCTCGGTGAGTTGTAGTGCGCGTGCCGGTTGGCCCGACCACTCTGCGATCAGTGCGGCTGTGGCTGCGGTCCACGCGCGGAGCGGCCGGTGGTCGATCTGCTGAGCACAGGCATTCGCTGTACGGATCTGACCGAGTGCGGCGGAGGAATGCCCGAGGTTCTGTGACGCGTGGGCCATCAGCAGGCAGGCGGTACCGGCCAGGACATACAAGTCAGCAGCATGGCCCGGTTTCTGGCGACGGCGGAGGAGACCGAACACCTCGTCGCGGATCCCGACGAGATCATTGAAGAGGGGCAGGACGGGGGTGTGCACGTATCGAATGGCGATCCGGGCGAGTGAGTCCCGCAGGTAACCGAGCTGGTCCTCATCGGTGTTTGCCGGTGTCATCAAGTCCGCGAATTCGAGGGATACGGTCACTGCCCGGTCGACCACGGCCATGTCGTCGTCCGGTGAGCCGGAACGCGTGTCCGTTTCGCGGCTCGAGCCTCTGCGCCGCTGATCGCGGGCTCTTGCCGCAGCCTTGAGGAGCGTCTCAGGCGGGACGCCACAGGAGACGGCGATGTGCACCGTGGTCTGCCGCGTGGGGATGTTCTCGTTGTTCTCGTAGCGACTGACCTCGCGTCGCGTCAGGGTGTCGCGGCCGGAGGCCGTGTTGACTGCCTCGGCCTGTTCCTCCTGGCTGCGTCCGGTATCGATACGGAGGCGGCGTAAGAGCTCTCCGAAGGATTCAGCTGATGGCATGAGGGTGACCCATCGTCCGACGACCTGGGTCCATAGTGCTCGCTCCTTCCCCCTCTGTTTCCCCCTTGACGGATTTTTCCCCCTTCGGTTTCCCCTGGGCACCGTGCGTTGACGGCGGTCTCATGGCCCCATGACCGAGAAGCGACACATCAAAGCACGGGGATATCCGGCGGCTCTCCCGGCTCTGGATTGGCCGTCCTGTCGGTGCGGTCGCCCGGAATGCCGGCCGGACGCGCGAGGGCTGCTGGCCCTGTGCGCGAGCCGGAAGGCCGGGGCATCCGTTTCCGAGGGGCCGCTGTGCAGGATCTGCCGGGTGGACGAGGGCACCCGGTGGGTGGGATCGATTCCGACATCGTCGGGGTCCGACCGGCCGGTGTACGGCTGCCCTGCGCACGCGAGTGCTCTGCGAAGGGCTGTGGAGAACACGCTGCGCGTCGCGGAGGCCCTTCTCCGCATCACACACGGAGGCACCCGGTGAGCGCCCCGACGCCCCGCGTCGAGGACTGCGTCCGGTGCGGGCGGCCCGTCGAGGCCAACGAGGAGACCGAGGTGTTCGAGGGGTTCTCCGCCTCCGGGTGCCGGCCCTCCTTGTACGCGCACCGCGACTGCGACTCCGCGACCCCGCCCGGAACGCCCCGCTGAGACCGGCCCCGGCCCGGCGGCCCCCGCGCCGGACCGGGGCCCGCATCCGAATCCGTATCGAGGAGTTGACGCGACCGTGCGCCGACTGATCGCCCGCATCATCCGGTGGCGCAGACCACCGGGGCGGCACACCGCAGGGCATCTCACCACGATCCCGGCCGGCCCGTGGTCCCGGCCCTGGAGAGGCCCCACCCAGCACGAAGCGCGCGACTTCTTCGCCCGCCAGGCCGCGAGCCCCGTGCCCACCCGGTTCCTGCACCACAAGCACCGCACGCTCTATATCGCCGCCCGGGGTGTGGACCTGCGCCGGCTCGGGCTGCTGCCCGAACCGCCGCCCGTCCGGGCCGAGACCTGCTGTGTATGCGGGCGCATCACGGCCGCCCCGGTGGCGATACGTGACGTACGCGGCCCCGACGGGCACACGCGGACCCTGTTCGCCTGCCCGCACCACATCGACGTCCGGCTGACGGGGCCCTGCCTGGACGAGCACTCCTGTCGGCGTTCCGCGTAGAGGGCGACGGTCAGGGAGTCCGGGAGTATCGGCGGCTCCTCCGGTCGGCCGTCAGCCCGCCTGAGCTTGAAGTTCCTCCGAGAGCCGCTCCGCCATCTCCCGGGCGGCTTCCAGCCGGGGGTCTTGAGGGTCGGCGCAGGGGCCGAGGATCTTCGCGGCGGTGAACAGCGTCATCAGCTTGCCGTCCCGGCTCTCCAGATCGTCACGCCGCTCCTTGCGGACGCGGTCGGCCAGGGCCGGGACGGCGAGGGACGCGCCCCACAGGCTTGCCGCGTCCAGGCCGCGCGGGGCCATGCCCCAGTCCTCCCAGTCGAATACGCAGAACGTGGGGGCTGTCATGTTCGCCCAGTTGACATCCGCGTGAGACGGGCGCCATTCGCTGACGGACGTATCGACGTCGGGGAAGACGTTGTGGATCGTTCCCGTGACCAGTTCCTGTGTGAGGGTCTCGGTATCCGGTGTCGCGATCCGGTTGGTGTGCTGTGCGGCGAGGGCATCCATGGAGGCATTCATGGCGGTCCACCACTCCTCGGAGAGCTGCGGCTCATCCGCGATCACGGCGCTGCCCACCGGCGGCCCGGGCAGCAGCTCCGTCTCGTCCGCCTGCCACACCACCGGTTCCGTCGTGTCCCGCCATGCGACGCCGCCGAGCCAGGCCGGTTTCGCGATCCCGGTCAGGGCCTCGGCCGACGCGGTGCCGTCCCCACCTTGCGCCCCGATCCGGTCGAGCCCGCGCCGCTCGATACCGACCCATGTGCCACGGTCCGTACGCGCCCCCAGGGACCGCCGCTTACGCACCACCGACTCCTGGTCCAGAAGCACTCCCAGGGACCGTTCCACACGGTCGAGTACGGTTTCCACGGGCTCCCTGCGTAGATCCACCGAGCGCGGCGTCATACGCCAGAACGTAGCGCGAAGTCGTGTCGTCGTGCCGATGTGGGGCGCTCGCCGCCGATGCGCCGACGCCTAGGGAGTTTCTTTCGGATCAGGCCGGATCAGTGAGCGGGGTCTGGTGCCGTGGATCGCAAGGCGGAGGATGGAGTCCACGCGGAGCGTAGGCGACTGACGACAACGCGGCGAGGCGCGGTGCCAGGGCACGCGAGCCCGGCAAGATCCGAAAGAGACGACCTAGTCTGGTCATATGCGTTACGGGGTGTTGGGACCGCTCGTCGTCCGGGGTGTGGACGGGGAGGTCGTCGGGGTGTCCGGGGCCCGGGTGCGGGCCCTGTTGGTGTGTCTGCTCGTGGCGCCGGGGCGGGTCGTCGGGGAGGAGCGGCTCGTGGACGAGCTGTGGGGGGAGGACGCGCCGCCCGAGCATCCGCGCAACGCGCTCCAGGGGCAGGTCTCCCGGCTGCGGGCCGTGCTGGAGCGGGCGTTCGGGCCCGGGGGGCGGGGGCTCGTCGTGCGGGAGGCGGCGGGGTACCGGCTGCGGGTTGCTGAGGGCGAGGTGGACTCCGAGGTCTTCCGCGACCTGGTGCGGCGGGCGCGGGACGAGGGGGATGCCGGGGCGCGGGAGCGGCTGCTCGCCGACGCGCTCGGGCTGTGGCGCGGGGACGCCTTCGCCGGGTACGCCGAGCTGGCCCACGTCCTGGCCGCCGCCCGGCGGCTGGAGGAGGAGCGGCTCGGGGCCGTGGAGGAGCGGCTGGCGATCCGGGACGGCCGCGGGGAGGGCGCCGGACTGGTCGGTGAGGTGGAGGCCCTCGTCGCCGCGTATCCGCTGCGCGAGAAGCTCCGCGTACTGCAACTGCGTGCCTTGTACCGGGCCGGGCGGCAGACCGAGGCACTCGCCGCGTACGAGGAGTTCCGGCGGCGGCTCGACGAGGAGCTGGGGCTGCTGCCGGGGCCGGAGCTCGTCCGGGCGCAGCGGGCCGTCCTCAGCCACGAGCCCGGCAAGGAGCGGGATGCGGTGCCCGCCGTCGTCGGTGCGCTGCCCGCGCCCGTCGCCCGGCTCGTCGGGCGGGACGCCCTCGTCGCCGAGGTCACCGGGCTGCTGGCGCAGTCGCGTCTGGTGACGCTCACCGGGCCCGGCGGGGTCGGCAAGACACGGCTCGCGGTGGAGGTCGGGCACGCCGTACGGGGCGACTTCCCCGGCGGCGCCCGGCTCGTCGGACTGGCCGGAGTCAGGCCCGGCGGAGGGCCCGGTGGCGGGGCCGGCGGCGGGGACGACGCCGTCGCCGGGGCGCTCACCGCGGCGCTTGGGCTGCGGGAGTCGTCCGTCGCCGGGATCGCCCGCGCCCTGGGGGACCGCCGGGTGCTGCTCGTCCTCGACAACTGCGAGCACTTGGTGGAGCCCGTCGCCGACGTCGTCGCCGCCCTGCTGCCCGCCGCTCCCGGTCTGACCGTCCTCGCGACCAGCCAGGAGGCGTTGGGAATACCGGGGGAGACCGCCCGCCCCGTCGAGCCGCTGCCGGGAGCCGACGCGGTCCGGCTGTTCCTGGCCCGTGCCGCCCTGCCGCCCGGCTACGGCGACGACCCCGCCGACCTGGCCGCCGTCACGGCCCTCTGCCGCAGGCTCGACGGCATCCCCCTCGCCCTCGAACTCGCCGCCGCCCGCGCCCGTACCCTCGGCGTCCACGGGCTCCTCGCCCGGCTCGACGACCGGTTCACCGTCCTGTCCGGCGGCGGACTGCGCGGGCTGCCCGCCCGGCAGCGGACCCTGCGGGCCGTCGTCGACTGGAGCTGGGACCTGCTGACCGACGCCGAACGCCGCGTCCTGCGACGCCTCTCCGTCCAGGCCGAAGGGCTGTCCCCGGAGGCCGCGGAAGCCGTCTGTGCCGCGGCCGACCTGCGCCGGGAGGACGTCCCCGACCTGCTGGGGCGCCTCGTCGAGCGGTCCCTCGTCGTCCTCGCCGACCGGTCCGAAGGACCCGTGTACCGGCTGCTGGAGTCCGTGAAGCAGTACGCCCGTGAGCGGCTGTACGCCGCCGGGGCCGACGAGTCCGCCGACGTACGACACCGCCATCTGGTCCACCACACGGACCTGGCGCTGCGCACGGCGCCCCTCCTCCACGGCGCCGGACAACCCCGCGCCCTGGCCCGTCTCGACGCTGCGGGCGCCGAGATCCGGTTCGCCCTGGAGCACGCGCTGGAGGATGCGCCGGACGACGCCTCGGAGGGTGGCGACGCGGGGCGCGCCCTGCGGGCCGTCGACGCGCTCGCCTGGTACTGGATCCTGCGCGGGCGGCCCGTGGAGGCCCGGACCCTGCTGGACCGGGCGATCGCCCTCCCCGGCGGCACCCGCGCCGAACGGGCGCGGGCCGTGGTGTGGCGTACCGGCGTCGCCCTTCTGGAAGGCGACGTCGGCGGCGGCGCCGAACGGATCCGGGCCGCCCTCGCGCCCTACACGACCGGCGAGGCCGACGACCCCCGGGGACATGCCCGCGCCCTGTGGTTCCTGGGAGCCGCCCAGCTCGGCGCCGGGGACACCGGCACCGGTGAGGAACTCCTCGACCGCGCCGTCGCCGCGCATACGGCCCTGGGCGCCGACGACGACGCCCGGTGGGGGACCGCGGCGGCGCTCGCCGTACGGGCCCGGCACGCCCTCGCCCGGGGCGACCTCGGCGCCGCCCGCGCCGACGGCGAGCGCGCCGCCGGGATCTTCACGGAGCTCGGCGACCCCTGGGGCCGGTTGCAGACCGTGTTCCCGCTGGCGACGCTCCACGAGATCGCCGGCGAGTACGAGCGGGCCGCCGCCCTCCACCGCGACGGCCTCGCCCTCGCCGAACGCTTCGGCCTCGGCGTCGAGGCCGCCAAACGCCGTACCGGCCTCGGCCGTCTCGCCCTCCTCACCGGCGACCACACGGCCGCCCGCGACCACCACGAACACGCCCTGCGCATCGCCCGGGAGCAGAACTTCCGCGACGGCGAGTCCGACGCCCGGCTCGGTCTCGCGCTCGGCGCCCGCCGCACGGGCGAGTTCGCGGCCGCCGAGACCCATCTGCGGGCGCTGCTGACCTGGTTCGACGACGCGGCGTACGGGCCCGGCCGCGCGCTGGTCCTGGCCGAGCTGGGGTTCGTCGCGGAGGAAAGGGGCGACGCCGGGACCGCGTACACGTGCCATCGGGACGGTCTCGCCGTCGCCCGTGAGCTGGGCGACCCGCGGGCCCTGGCGCTGGCGCTGGAGGGGCTCGCGGGCGCGCACACCCTGGCGGGGGACCCGGAACGGGCCGCCGTCCTGCTGGGGGCGGCGGCCTCGGCCCGGGACTCGGTCGGCGCTCCGCTGCCCGCCGCCGAACGCCGCGACGTGGAACGGGTGTCGGCCGCCGCCCGCGCGGCGCTCGGCGGGTCCGCGTACGACGGCGCCTACGGGCGGGGCGCGGCGCTGGAACCGGACGCGGCGGCCGACTATGCGGCGGTACGTCCCCCGCCCGGGCCCCTGCCCGGTCCCCCGCTCCCGCCCGGTCCGTAGCCTTCCAGCTCCCGCTGGAACTGCCATGACGTGTGCGTGAACCGGTAGCCCAGGCGTTCGTTCACCCGCCGCATCGCGCCGTTCGCGGCGGCCGTGTCGGTGACCAGACCCGCCCGGCCCGGGGCGTGGCCCCGTGCGTGCAGGATTGATTCGGCCTTCATCCGGAGCGCCAGGCCGCGCCCCCGGTGGTCCGGGAGGACGGCCGTCCCGTAGTGGATGCCGTCGCCCCCGTCGCAGGGGAAGACCAGCTCGGTGAAGCCGATGACCGAACCGGCGGAACCACCGGTGACGTCCACCGCGGCGACCGTGTGCAGCAGATCGCCGCGCTCCTCGACGCGCCGCGCCACCTCCCTTACCCGCTCCTCGTCCCAGACGACGGTCCCGAGGTCGGCGTCCTCCGTCGGCATGTCGTCCATCGCGCGGCGGGCGGCCGTGAACGTCGCGGCCAGCGCGTCGGGTACGGTCCCCGACCACGACGTCAGCCGGTAGCCGGTGGGCGCGTCCGCGACGATCCGGGCGAGCGCGTCCGGATCGGCGTCGGCGAGCGCGAGGCGGGCGTGGAGGAGGGTGAGTACGGTACGGAAGCCCCGCGCGGCCAGGAAGCCGGCGCCGGGCGACTCCGCGTCGGCCCCGGCGAGAACGGAGCGGCGGCCGTCCTCGCGGGCGGCGGCCAGGGCCTCGTCGAGGAGACGCGTACCGACACCGCGACGGCGGTCGGCGGGCTCGACGTCGATCCGGAGTTCGGCGAGAGCGCGTCGGCCGGGGTCGGGGAAGAGCCGCAGGGACGCCGTACCGCGTGGGACGCCGTCGCGGTCCGAGGCGACGAGGGTCAGCCGGTCGTCGCCGGGGGCGGCGGCGGAGGTGGTGACGCGTAGGGGGCGCTGCTCAGCGCCGGATGCCGGGAATGGCGGGAGGGCCGGGAGTTCCGGAGATGACAAGGGTGCTCCGTCGTGATGCTGATGCTGATGCGGGGCAGTGGGCGATGGGGTGGTTCGCGGCGGCGGCTCGGTTCGCATGCGTACGCATCTGCCGTACACCTCCTTGTCGTCGGAACGGCCGGGTGGCGTGCGGACGGTACGGCCCCGGGGCCGTACCGCGCAACACTTTTCCGGCGGAGGCGACGAGGCGCACGCGGCCCCCGCCTCAAGTCCCCTGTCCCGACCCCGCCCCGCCCCCGAGGCGCGCGGCCCGGCTCAGAGCTTGTCGCGGCGGCCCATCAGCTCGGCCAGGCGGGTCAGTTCGTCGCCGCCGTGGCCCAGGCCGATGGCTCGGCGGGTCAGGCCCTCCGCCGCGCGCATCACGCTCGCGTCGATGCCGTGGGCCTCGGAGGCATGGACGATGTGCGCCATCGTCGACGCCGACGAGGTGAGCGGGTTGACCGTGGCGGCGTAGGTGCCGTTGTCCACCTCGACCGCCGCCTGGTCGAAGGACGGCGGCAGGATGGCCGCGATGCCCTTCGCGAAGGGCGCCAGTTCCCGGGCGCTGATCCCCTCGGCGCGGGCGATCGCCAGCGCGTGCATATAGCCGGTCATCGCGGTCCACCAGATGTCCAGCAGCGCGATATCGAAGGCGGCCGCCCGGCCGATGTCCTCGCCGAGGTGGGTGTGGTTGCCGCCCAGCGCGTCCAGGACGGGCCGGTGCTCGTCGTACAGCTCCCGCGAGCCGCTGTAGATGAACACACCGTCCGGCGTGCCGATGGTGGTGGTCGGTGTCATGATCGCGCCGTCGAGGTAGCGCACCCCGTGCCCGGCGGCCCACTCCGCCGCCTCCCGGGCGCGGCCGGGGATGTCGGCCGACAGATTGATCACGGTACGGCCCTTGAGCGCGGCCGTGACGCCGGGGCGGCGCAGAACGGAGTCCGCGGCGTCGTAGTCGACCACACTGACGACGGTCAGCGGGCTTGCGGCGACCGCCTCCTCGGCGGATCCCGCGCCGATCGCGCCGCGGGCGACCAGCTCCCGGTCCCGGCCCGGGGTGCGGTTCCAGACCGTGGTGGCCACCCCGGCATCCAGGAAGGCGGCGGCCAGCGCCCGGCCCATCGGGCCGAGACCGATCACCGTGACGGCAGACTGGGGGGTGTGGTGCGGATGTGCGGACATGCTTCGGCTCCCGTACGGATCAGATGATTTCGATGACAGGGGGTGGTGGTGATGACGCGTGGACGGGCTCAGGACCCGGATGTGTGCGGGGTGACCGCCGCGATCGCGGTGATCGACGGCAAGTGGAAGACGGCTCTGCTCTGGGCCCTCGAATCCGGCCCGCGCCGCCCCGGCGAACTGCGCCGGAAGCTGCCGGGCCTGACCGAGAAGGTCCTGACCAACGCGCTGCGCGAGATGGAGACCGACGGACTGGTGCACCGAGAGGTGTACGACGTCCTGCCGCTCAAGACCGTGTACTCCCTGACGGAGTTCGGGGTGGAACTCTCCGAGGCCCTGGCCCCCGTGGCGGACTGGGGCTACCGCCGTCTGGACCGGCTCGCCGCGGAGAGGTCCGCCGACGAACACCCGGCCTCCTGACCTCTCAACGCCTCCCGTCCTGGTTCTCGGCTCCCGGTCCGACCGCTCGGCCCCGCGGCCTCGCACCACCAGGTTGCCCCGGCGGCCGTCCGCCGCCAAGTACCCACAAAAAGGTGGCTACTCTTCCGGGACCGGGGCGGGCCGGGCCGGACCGGGGTCGGGGCTCTTCGCAGGGGGAAGCACCCCGGTAAATCGCTGGTGGAAGGCCCGACCGGGTCGGCACGGTGGAACCCATGCCCCCCGAACCCGCAGATACGCCCCGGATATCCGTTACATCCCCAACCGTCGTCGGACCGACGGGTCAGGATCCCCGGCGCGAGGCCGTCCCACCGCCGCCCGGACTCTGGCGGGACCGCGGCTTCCGCGCGTTCTTCACCTCCGTCAGCCTCAGCCTGCTCGCCACCAACGTCAACTACATCGCGGTACCCCTGATCGCGGTCCTCGCCCTCGGCGCAGGGCCCGGGCAGGTCGGGCTGCTGGCGACCCTGGGCACGGTCGCGTTCCTGCTCATCGGATTGCCCGCGGGGGCCTGGCTGGACCGGCTCGACCATCGCCGGGTGATGATCTGCGCCGAACTGACCCGATCCGCGGTCTTCCTCTCCGTACCGCTGGCGTGGGCGCTGGACGCGCTCACGCTGTGGCAGTTGTACGCGGTGACGCTGATCGGCGGCTGCGCGATGGTCTTCTTCGACGTGGGGACCCAGAGCGTGCTGCCGGGCCTGGTGGGGCCCGAGCGGCTGATCCGGGCCAATACGGCGGTGGTGACCGTGCAGGCGACGGGTCAGGTCGCGGGGCGGGGCGCGGGCGGGCTGGTGATCGCGGCACTGTCGGCGCCCCTGGCGGCCCTGGCGACGGGGGTGCTGCATCTGGCGTCGGCGCTACGACTCACCACGATCCGGAACCTGTCCGGCGCGAGGTCCGGCGCGAAGGCCGGACGGTCCGGACGGTCCGGCGCCGAGTCCGGACGCGCGCCCGGTGGCCCCGGCGGACGGCGCCACGGTACGGGTCCCGGGCTCGCGGCCGAGATCACGGAGGGACTGCGGCACGTACTCGGCCGCCGGGAACTGCTGGCGCTCGTGGTCGTCGGGATGATGACCAACCTCGGCGGGCAGTTCGTGATGGCCCTGATGCCGGTCCTGTTCACCCGGGAGCTGGGCCTCTCGGCCGGAGCGCTGGGCCTGTTCTACTCGGTGAGCGGGATCGGGATCTTCCTCGGCGCCCGGCTGGCGCGACCGCTGGGGGAGCGGCTCGGCTACGGCCGGGCCCTCATGGTGTCCGGGCTTCTGCTCGCCCCGACCGCCCTGCTGATACCGCTGGTCGACCGCGGCTGGTGGCTGGGGCTCGCCGCCCTCGGCCTGCTGCTGGAGTGCGTACGCGTCGGCGTCTTCAACGTCCTCGGGGTCACCCTGCGGCAGAGCCTGACGCCCGCCGACCTCCTCGGCCGCATGAACGCCACGTTCCGGTTCCTCTTCTTCGGGGCGCTGGCGGTGGGGGCGGCGCTCGCGGGCGTGATCGGGCAGTACGCGAGCATTCGTACGGCGCTGTGGACGGGCGCCGTGATCGTGACACTGGTCGCCGCGCCACCGCTGATCTGGCTGCGCGGCGGGCCGTTCTGGCGCGGGGGCCCGGCGACGGCGGCGCGGGCGGCGGCGGGCGCGGAGCCAGTGTCGGCGAAGGAACCGGCGGCGGGCGCGGAGCCGGTGGCGGCGAAGGAGCCGGTGGCGGCGAGGGAACCGGTGGCGGCGAGGGAACCGGCCGGACCGGCGGCGGGCGCGGGGACGACGGAGGGCAAGGATTCGGCCGTGCCGCCGCGTCCGACGCCATCACGGGATTAAACGAGGGGCCCGCATGTTGTCGACTACATGCCCACTTCACAGCCACCCACCGGGGAGCCGGCCCCGCGCTCGTATCCTCGAACCATGACAGACGACCAGGTCGGGCGGCCCACCGCCAACGCCATGCGGCGCGCCCTCAAACGCGCCCGGGACGGAGTCGCCCTCGACGTGACCGAGGCGGCGGTGCTGCTGCGGGCACGCGGCGACGATCTGGCCGACCTGTGCGCGTCGGCGGGCCGGGTGCGGGACGCGGGCCTGGAAGCCGCGGGCCGCCCCGGGGTCATCACGTACTCGAAGAGCGTCTTCATCCCCCTGACCCGCCTCTGCCGGGACAAGTGCCACTACTGCACCTTCGTGACCGTGCCCGGCAAGCTCCGCCGTGAGGGCCACGGGATGTTCATGTCGCCGGACGAGGTGCTCGCCGTCGCCCGGCGCGGGGCCGAGCTGGGCGTCAAGGAAGCCCTCATCACCCTCGGCGACAAGCCGGAGGACCGCTGGCCGGAGGCCCGGGAGTGGCTGGAGGCCGAGGGATACGACTCCACGATCGACTATGTACGGGCGATGTCGATCCGCATCCTGGAGGAGACGGGTCTGCTGCCCCACCTCAATCCGGGCGTCATGAGCTGGACCGACTTCCAGAAGCTGAAGCCCGTCGCCCCCTCCATGGGCATGATGCTGGAGACCACCGCGACCCGGCTGTGGAGCGAGCCCGGCGGGCCGCATCACGGCTCGCCCGACAAGGAACCCGCCGTACGGCTTCGGGTGCTGGAGGACGCGGGCCGCAGCTCCGTCCCCTTCACCAGCGGACTCCTCATCGGCATCGGCGAGACGTACGAGGAGCGCGCCGAGTCCCTGTTCGCCCTGCGCCGGATCGCCCGCGCCTACCACGGCATCCAGGAGCTGATCCTCCAGAACTTCCGTGCCAAGCCCGATACGGCGATGCGCGGTATGCCGGACGCCGAACTGGACGAGCTGGTCGCCACCGTCGCCGTCGCCCGGCACATCATGGGCCCCACCGCCTGCCTCCAGGCCCCGCCCAACCTGGTGGACGGGGAGTTCGCCCGGCTGATCGCGGCCGGGATCGACGACTGGGGCGGGGTCTCCCCGCTCACCATCGACCACGTCAACCCGGAGCGCCCGTGGCCCCGGATCGACGCCCTCACCGAGCAGTCGGCGGCGGCGGGCTTCCGCCTCGAAGAGCGGCTCTGCGTCTATCCGGAGTTCGTCCGGCGCGGCGAACCCTGGCTCGACCCCCGGCTGATGCCGCACGTCGACGCGCTCGCCGACCCGGAGACCGGGCTCGCCAGGCCCGACGCCCGGCCCGTCGGGCTGCCCTGGCAGGAGCCCGACGAGTCCTTCACGGCCACCGCGAGCGGCCGGACGGACCTCCACCGCACCATCGACACCGAGGGCCGCACCGGGGACCGCCGCGACGACTTCGACGACGTATACGGGGACTGGGAGGCGCTACGTGAGGCCGCCGTGCCCGGGATGGCCCCCGAGCGGATCGACACCGATGTACGGGACGCGCTGCGCACCGCCGCCGACGACCCGACCCGGCTCACCGACGGCGAGGCCCTCGCCCTGCTGCACGCGGAGGGCCCGGCGCTGGACGCGCTCACCCGGATCGCCGACGAGCTGCGCCGTTCCGTCGTCGGTGACGATGTGACGTACGTCGTCACCCGGAACATCAACTTCACCAACATCTGCTACACCGGCTGCCGGTTCTGCGCCTTCGCCCAGCGCCGTACGGACGCCGACGCCTACACCCTCTCCCTCGACCAGGTCGCCGACCGGGCCGAGCAGGCGTGGGACGTGGGCGCGGTCGAGGTCTGCATGCAGGGGGGCATCCACCCCGACCTGCCCGGCACGGCGTACTTCGACATCGCGCGCGCCGTGAAGGAACGCGTCCCCGGGATGCACGTCCACGCCTTCTCCCCGATGGAGGTCGTCAACGGCGCCTCCCGGACCGGGATGTCGATCGAGGACTGGCTGACGGCCGCGAAGGAGGCGGGTCTCGACTCCGTGCCGGGGACGGCGGCGGAGATCCTCGACGACGAGGTCCGGTGGATCCTCACCAAGGGCAAGCTGCCCGCCGCGACCTGGATCGAGGTGATCTCCACGGCGCACCGGCTGGGGCTCCGCTCCTCGTCCACGATGATGTACGGCCATGTCGACCAGCCCCGGCACTGGCTGGGCCATCTCCGTACCCTGGCCCGGATGCAGCAGGAGACCGGCGGGTTCACCGAGTTCGTGACGCTGCCGTTCATCCACACCAACGCGCCCGTGTACCTGGCCGGGATCGCCCGCCCCGGACCCACGATCCGGGACAACCGCGCGGTGACCGCGATGGCCCGGCTGCTGCTCCACCCCCACATCACCAATATCCAGACGAGCTGGGTCAAGCTGGGCGCGGAGGGTGCGGCGGAGATGCTCCGCTCCGGCGCCAACGACCTCGGCGGCACCCTGATGGAGGAGACCATCTCCCGGATGGCGGGCTCGCGTTACGGCTCGTACCGCTCGATCAAGGACTTGGTCGCGATCGCGGAGCTGGCGGGCCGACCGGCGAAGCCCAGGACGACGTTGTACGGGGAGGTGCCCGAGGAGCGGATCCGCGCGGCGGAGGCGTCGGACGGCCATCTGCCGAAGCTGCTGCCGCTGACGACGGACTGAGACCGGAACGGGGCGGGGGCGGGTCTCCCCCCCCCGCCCCCGACCAGCCCCGACCCCCCCCCCCGGCCGACGCCCGGACCCGCGGTCAAGCGGACCGTCCCGAAAAACTCCCCCAAGTCCGCCGC
>NZ_JBHYZV010000050.1:0-58575 GCF_042753905.1 Streptomyces sp. NPDC059248
CCTTTTTTTTTGGGGCCCTCTTATTTTTTTTTAAACACCCCCGCCCCCCCCCGCCCCCCCCCGGGGGGCCCCCCCCCGCCCCCCCCCCGCCCCCGGGGGGGGGGTCGACGCGCGCCGGGTCCCACCCGCGACGACGCCGCCAGGAGGGGGTGCGGCCCGCCGGTTTCGCGCGGGCGCACCACCGATTCGGCCGTTGCGCCACGCACCGAGTGCCGCGCGCCGTACGGTGGTCACAGGCCGCGTACCCCCGCGGCGGGGAAGGAGCCTCCCAGTCATGGACAGTGGCGTTCCGCCGACAGGGCCGCGGCAGTACGCCGCGGACGGCCGGATTCCGCTGGCCGTGGTCGTGGTGGACGGCGGCGGCCGGGTCTCCCACTGGTCGACCGGGGCGCGGCGGCTGTTCGGGCCTTCGCGCGAGGACGCCGTCGGCAGGCCCGCGACCGATCTGCTCCCCGTCTCCGGAGCCCTGGGGCCGGGCGCGTACCCCGGAACCGGAGGCCCTGGTGCCCCGGACGATCCCCATGACCCCGGCGATCCCGGTGACCTCGAAGAGGCGGACGGCGTCGGACCCGGGCTGTACGCGTCCCTGACCGGCCGTACGTCGTACGTCTCCGCGGGCCGCGCCCGGCTCACCGACCCGGGCCGGGAACCGGTCGACGTCCTGTGGTGGGCCTACCCCATGGTCGGCCCCGGCCCCGAGCGCATGATCGTCCTGGCCGCCGACGCGGCCCAGTTCACCGAAGCCGCCGACGCCGTGGACCGCTCCGGCGGGAGTGACGGCTCCGGCGGCGGTGACGGCTCCGGCGACGACCGCATCACCCCCGGTTTCGCCCGGCACACCGACTTCCCCGGCGCCGACGAACTCGCCCGCCGCCTCCCCGAGATCCTCCCCAGCATGAGCGTCACCGAGGCGACCCGGATCGTCTCCCAGATCCTCGAACTGGGCTATCCGGTCCTGGAGTTCAGCCACCACGACCGGGTGCCCGTCACGCCCGACTGGGGGGTGTCCCGGCGCGCCGAACGCCGGGCGCGCCGACGGGTGGCGTCGGCCGCCGCCGCGGCGGGCCACACCCTCGACGCCGCCGCCGGGGTCGATCTCGCCGAGGACCTCGAGTACGCCGCCGTCCGCGAGCGGCTGGAATTCCTCAACGAGGTCAGCGGACGGATCGGCTCGTCCCTCGATCTGGCCCGGACCATCCACGAGGTCAGCGCCGCCGTCGTACCCCGGTTCACCGATGTCGCCGGCACCTATCTGCGGGAGCAGGTCGTCGCGGGCGAGGGCTTCCCGGACGGGCCGCCGGACGCCACCACCCTGTGGCACCGGGTCGCCGTGGAGCATGTGGACGAGCCGGGCCGCTGGGACGACGTGGTCCCCGTCGGCGAGTCCATGCCCTTTCCCGAACACACCCCGTTCTTCCAGTGCATGACCAGCGGCCATCCCGTCCTCGTCCCGCGGATCAGCGACCAGATGGGCACGGCCATCGCGTCGCAGTTCGAGAAACGGGACATCCGACCGCTGATCAGCGGCCGGTCGATGCTGGTGGTCCCGCTGAAGGCGCGCAATGTCGTCCTCGGCTTCATGATCCTGCTGCGCCACCCCGAACGGGTCGTCTTCAACGACATGGACCGGGTCACCGGCGCCGAACTCGCCGCCAGGGCCGGGCTCGTCCTCGACAACGCCCGGATGTACACGTATCAGGAGAACGTCGCCGAGACCCTCCAGGACTCGATGCTGCCGCAGGTCCCGGCGCGCCTCGCGGGCTGCGACATCGCCACCCGCTATCTGCCCGGCACCCTCCTCGGCCGGGTCGGCGGCGACTGGTTCGACTCGGTCAAGCTCCCCGGCTCCCGGGTCGCGCTCGTCGTCGGCGACGTGATGGGCCACGGACTGAACTCCGCCGCGATGATGGGCCAGCTGCGGACCGCCGTCCAGACGATGGCCGCCCTCGATCTGCCGCCCGAGCAGCTGCTGCGCCATCTCGACGACCTCGCCCAGCGCCTCGGCGAGAACTACCTCGCGACCTGCCTCTACGCCGTCTACGACCCCATCGGCCACGAACTCGTCATCGCCAACGCCGGGCATATACCGCCGGTCCTGGTCCGTGCCGCCGACGGCGGCAGCGAGCTGCTGGAGCTGCCCACCGGCGCGCCGATCGGCGTCGGCGGGGTGCCCTTCGAGTCCCGCCGGATCCGGGTGGCGCCCGGTGACCGGCTCGTCATGTGCACCGACGGACTGGTGGAGATGCGCGGCGAGGACATCGGCGTCGGCCTCGCCACCCTCTGCGAGTCCGCCGCCCACCCGGCCGCTTCCATGGACGACGCCTGCGACACCATCATCCGCGCCCTGAACACCCGCGGCGGCCGCAAGGACGACGTCGCCCTCCTGATGGCCCGGCTCAACGGCATCCCCACCGAGTCGGTGGCCGTCTGGGAGCTGGCGCTGGAGCCCCGCGAGGCCGCCAGGGCCCGCCGTCTGGTCCGTGGGCAGCTGCGGCACTGGGGGCTCGACGCCGTGGCCGACACCGTGGAACTGCTGGTCGGCGAGGTGGTCGCCAACGCCGTAGGGTTCGCGTCCGGGCGCCGCGCCGAGCTGCGGCTCGTCCGCGCGGCGTCGCTGCTGTGCGAACTCGCCGACGAGGACCACACCCTTCCGGCGCTGCGGGACGCCGGCCCCGACGACGAGGCCGGACGGGGGCTGCGGGTGATCAGCACCCTGGCCCGGGAGTGGGGCGCCAGCCGGACCGGGGACGGCAAGACCGTCTGGTTCGAGACCGGCCTCGGATAGTCCGGCGCGTCGCGATGCCCGGCGAAATCGTACGAAAGTATGGTCTTCGTACTTGCCGTGGCCACCGCGGCGCGATACACCGATCTTGGCGCCGGTGTCCCGGCGCCCGGCGGTGCGAGCCGGCGGAGGGGCCGACCGGTCTACCGGGGGATGGGGGAACTGTCCGATGAGCGTGACAAGCCGATACAAGGACGCGTGGGAAGGGTTCTGGCACGAGGTGCCGGGCACGGAGCCCGGGGAGGTGATCTGGGACGCCGACCCGACCCTGACCGCGGGTCAGCACCTCGCCCTGTACGAGCCGCATATCGACGCCCCCGGTCTCGCCCTCGTCGACCTGGGATGCGGCAACGGCACCCAGACCTTCTATCTCGCCGACCGCTTCCCCCGGGTCCTCGGGGTCGATCTGTCGCCGTCGGCGATCACCCTGGCGCGGGCCGCCGCCGGGTCGGCCGACCGGGGTGAAACCGCCGGGGCGACGGAGTTCCGCGTCCTCGACGCCACCGACAAGGACGCCGTCGCCGCCCTCCACGCCGAGACCGGCGACTGCAACGTCTATATGCGCGGTGTGCTCCACCAGTCGGACCCGAAGGACCGCCGGGCCCTCGTCGACGGCATCGCCGTCCTCGTCGGCGACCGCGGCCGGGCCTTCGTCGTCGAACTCGCCGAGGCCGCGGGCCGCCGCCTCGCCGGGCTCGCCCAGTCCCCGGACGGCCCGCCGCCCAAACTGCGGCCCGTCTTCCGCCACGGCATCGTGCCGGGAGCCGTCGCCGACTCCGACGTCGCCGACCTCTTCACGGCCGCCGGGCTGACCGTCCTCACGGGCGGCGAGACACCCCTGATCACCACGGAGTACGAACGCGACGGCTCCCGGATCGAACTGCCGTCCCTCTGGCTGGTCGTGGGCCGCGCCGTCTGACCTCGGCCACCCCCGCCTCTCCACCAGGGCCCGAGAGCCGTCGGGAACCGGCCGGGCGCGCCCGGCGGGACCGCTCCACAGGGGTTGACCCCGTGGGGTTAGATTGAGCCATGAAGATCCTCATCAGCGCCGATATGGAAGGCGCCACCGGAGTCACCTGGCCGGCGGACGTACTACCCGGCACGCCCCAGTGGGAGCGGTGCCGCTCGATGTTCACCTCGGACGTGAACGCCGCGGCGCTCGGATTCTTCGACGGCGGCGCGGACGAGGTCCTCGTCAACGAGGCCCACTGGACCCAGCGGAATCTGCTGCTGGAGCGGCTCGACGAGCGGGTCCAGATGCTCACGGGGCGCCACAAGGCACTCGCCATGGTCGAGGGCGTCCAGCACGGCGACGTCGACGGTATCGCCTTCGTGGGCTACCACACGGGCGCGGGCGCCGAGGGCGTCCTCGCCCATACATATCTCGCCAACTCCATCACCGGGGTCTGGCTCGACGGCGACCGGGCGAGTGAGGGCTGGCTGAACGCCCATGTGGTGGCCGAGTACGGCGTTCCCGTCGTCCTCGTCACCGGGGACGATCTGACCTGCGTGGACGCCAAGGGGTACGCGCCCGAGGCACGTACCGTGGCCGTCAAGGACTATGTCTCGCGGTACGCGGCCGTCTGCCGCACGCCCGCCAGGACCGCCGCCGACATCCGGGCCGCCGCCAAGGAGGCGGCGGCGCTCGCCGTCCGCCGCGACCCCGTCGCCGCCGGACCCTTCACCGTCGAGCTGGAGTTCGACGCCGAGCACCTCGCGGGCTCGGCGACCGTCGTCCCCGGGGTGGAGCCCGCGGGACGGCCCGGGGAGCGCCGGGTCGCGTACACCAGTCCGACCATGTACGAGGCCATCCGCACGTTCAAGGCGGTCACGACCGTCGTATCGGCCGCGACGGAGGAGCAGTATGGCTGAGGAGACCACCACCGTGATGTCGTCCCCGCCGGAAGGCGTCGACTCCACCGCCTACGACGAGGTCGTCGACTTCACCTCCGACCTCATCAGGATCGACACCACCAACCGGGGCGGCGGCGACTGCCGGGAACGGCCCGCCGCCGAGTACGCGGCCGAGCGGCTGGCCGCCGCCGGACTCGAACCCGTCCTCCTCGAACGCGTCCCCGGCCGGACCAATGTGGTCGCCAGGATCGCGGGCAGCGACCCGACGGCGGACGCCCTGCTGGTCCACGGCCATCTCGACGTCGTCCCCGCCGAGGCCGCCGACTGGAGCGTCCACCCCTTCTCCGGGGAGGTCCGCGACGGTGTCGTCTGGGGCCGGGGCGCCGTCGACATGAAGAACATGGACGCGATGATCCTGGCCGTCGTCCGGGCCTGGGCACGCGCCGGGGTCACCCCCCGCCGGGACATCGTGATCGCCTTCACCGCCGACGAGGAGGCCAGCGCCGTCGACGGCGCCGGATTCCTCGCCGACCACCACGCCCACCTCTTCGAGGGCTGTACGGAGGGCATCAGCGAGTCGGGCGCCTTCAGTTTCCACGCCGACGACGGCATGACGCTGTACCCGATCGGCGCGGGGGAGCGGGGCACCGCCTGGCTGAAACTCACCGCCCACGGCCGCGCCGGACACGGCTCCAAGGTCAACCGGTCCAACGCGGTCAGCAGGCTCGCCGCCGCCGTCGCCCGGATCGGCGAGCACACCTGGCCGGTCCGCCTCACCCCGACCGTCCGCGCGGCCCTCGCCGAACTCGCGCGGCTGCACGGCGTCGAGGCCGACCCGTACGCCGACGGCTTCGACCCCGACGAGCTGATCTCCCGGCTCGGCCGGGCCGCCGCCCTCGTCGAACCGACCGTCCGCAACAGCGCCAACCCGACCATGCTGGACGCCGGATACAAGATCAACGTCATTCCGGGGCACGCCACCGCCTACATCGACGGCCGGATGCTGCCCGGCGGCGAGGAGGAGTTCGAGGCCACCCTCGACCGGCTCACCGGACCCGATGTGGAATGGGAGTTCCAGCACCGGGAGGTGCCGCTGACGGCACCGGTCGACTCACCGACCTTCGCCAAGCTCCGCGCCGCCGTCGAACGCTTCGACCCGGACGGGCACACCGTCCCTTACTGCATGGCCGGCGGCACCGACGCCAAGCAGTTCTCCCGGCTCGGGATCACCGGCTACGGATTCTCGCCGCTGAAGCTCCCGCCGGGCTTCGACTACGCGGCCCTCTTCCACGGTGTCGACGAGCGTGTCCCGGTCGACGCCCTCCACTTCGGCGTCGACGTCCTCGACCACTACCTCCGGTCCGCATGAGGAAAGGCCCCGCCATGTCCACCGCGCCGTCCACGACCAGCGTCACGACCGCCCCCTACGGCACCTGGCCGTCGCCCGTCGGGGCCGACCTCGCCGCCGCCCACGACGGACGGCCCGAATACCTCGACGCCGTCGGCGACGAGATCTGGTGGACCGCGCCCCGGCCCGCCGAAGCCGGCCGCCGGACCCTCGTCCGCCGCGACACGGCGGGAGACGGCGGCGAGGAGACCGTACTCCCGGCGCCGTGGAACGTCCGCAGCCGCGTCATCGAGTACGGGGGCCGCCCCTGGGCCGGGGCGGTGGACGCCGAAGGCCGTACCGTCGTCGTCTTCGTCCACTACCCCGACCAGCGGCTCTACCGCTACGACCCCGACAACCCCGGCACCGGGCCGACGCCCCTGACCCCCCTCTCGGACATCGGCGACGGCCTGCGCTGGGCCGACCCCGTGGTCCTGCCCGAGCGGGCGGAGGTCTGGTGCGTCCTGGAGGAATCCACCGGACCGGAACCCACCGACGTCCGCCGCACCGTCGCCGCCGTCCCCCTCGACGGCTCGGCCGCCGACGACCGTACGGCCGTACGGGAACTCACCGGCGACGGCCACGGCTTCACCACGGGCCCCCGGCTCTCGCCCGACGGCCGCCGGATGGCGTGGCTCGTCTGGGACCACCCCCGCATGCCGTGGGAAGGCACCGAACTCCTCGTCGGCGACATCACCGACGACGGCCGGATCACCGGCGTCCGGACCCTCGCCGGCGGCCCCGAGGAATCCGTCTGCCAGGCCGAATGGGCCCCCGACGGCGCCCTGCTGTATCTCTCCGACGCGGCCGGCTGGTGGGAGCCGTACCGCATCGCACCCGGGAGCGACGGCCCCGCGACGGCCCTGTGCACGGGCCGCGAAGAGGAGTTCGGCAGCGCCCTGTGGAAGGTCGGCATGCGCTGGCTCGCCCCGCTCGACGACGGCCTGATCGCCGTCGTCCACGGCCGGGGCACCACCGGACTCGGCATCCTCGACCCCGCCACCGGAGACCTGGCCGACACCCCGGGACCCTGGACCGAATGGGCCCCCGACCTGGTCGCCCGCGGCGAGCGGATCACCGGCATCGCCGCCGGACCCGACCGCGGCTACGAGATCGTCGAACTCGACACCCGTACCGGACACACCCGCGTCGTCGGCGCCGCGCACCGGGACCCGGTCGACCCCGCGTACTACCCGGTCCCCGAACCCCGGACCTTCACAGGACCCGACGGACGCGAGATCCACGCCGTGGTCCACCCGCCGCGCAACCCCGGCCACCGGGGCCCCGACGGGGAACGCCCGCCGTACGTCGTCCAGGCCCACGGCGGCCCCACCGGGCGCTACTACCTCGTCCTCGACCTGGCGGTCGCCTACCTCACCTCCCGGGGCATCGGCGTCGTCCAGGTCAACTACGGCGGCTCCACCGGCTACGGCCGCGCCTACCGCGAACGGCTCCGCCGGTCCTGGGGCGAGGTCGACGTCGCCGACTGCGCGGCCGTCGCCCACGCCCTGGCCGCCGAAGGGACCGCGGACGGCGACCGGATCGCCGTCAGCGGCGGCAGCGCCGGCGGCTGGACCGCCACCGCGTCCCTGGGCAGGCCCGACGCCTTCCCCTACGCCTGCGCCACCATCTCCTTCCCCGTCCTCGACCCGGTGAGCTGGCGCACCGGCGGCACCCACGACTTCGAGTCGCACTATCTGGAGTCGCTGATCGGTCCCTACGCCACCGAACCCGAGCGCTACCGCGAACAGTCGCCCCTGCGCCGCGCCGACCGGATCGCCGCGCCCTTCCTGCTCCTCCAGGGGCTCGACGACACGATCTGTCCGCCCGCGCAGGCCGAGCGCCTCCTCGCCGCGGTCGAGGGGCGCGGCGTCCCCCACGCGTATCTGACCTTCCCCGGCGAGAGCCATGGATTCCGGCGCGCGGACACCCTGGTCCGCGCCCTGGAGGCGGAGCTGTCCCTGTACGCCCGGACCTTCGGCTTCGAACGGCCCGACGTCCCCCCGCTGGAGCTCACCCCATGACCCTGCCGACCCCCCACGCCCAGCCGCGCCCCCTGGCCAGGGCCCGGCGACTGCGGCCCGGCGACCGGGTCGCGATCGTCGCCCCCAGCGGCCCGGTCCCCGACGACGTCCTCGACGAGGGCCTCGGTGTGCTGCGCTCCTGGGACCTGCTGCCCGTGGTGATGCCGCACGTCCGCGGCAGCCACCGGGAGTTCGGCTACCTCTCCGCCACCGACGAGCAGCGGGCCGCCGACCTCACCCGGGCCTGGTGCGATCCGTCGTACGCTGCGGTGCTCTGCGCCCGCGGCGGCTACGGCGCCCAGCGCATGGCCGACCTCGTCGACTGGGCCGCGATCCGGGCCGCGGGCCCCAAGGTCTTCGTCGGCTACAGCGACATCAGCGCCCTGCACGAGGCCATCGCCGTACGGGCCGGCTTCGCCACGCTCCACGGGCCGATGCCGGGCGCGATGACGTTCCTCAAGGACGAGGCGACCCGGGAATCCCTGCGGGCGACCCTCTTCGAACCGGAATCCCATCTCACCCTGGGCCTGCCGACCGCCCGGGCGCTGCTGCCCGGCCGGGCCCGCGGGGTCACCCTCGGCGGCTGCGCCAGCGTCATCGCGGCCGACCTCGGCACCCGCCACGCCCGTCCGGGCACCGGCGGCGGGCTGCTGCTGCTGGAGGACGTCGGCGAGGAGGCGTACCGCCTCGACCGCATCCTCACCCAGCTGCGGCGTACCGGCTGGCTGGACGGGGTCGCGGGCATCGCCCTCGGCTCCTGGTCGGAATGCGGCCCCTACGACCAGCTCCGCGAACTGCTCCGCGACCGGCTGGGGGACCTGGGCGTGCCGGTGGTCGAGGAGCTGGGCTTCGGTCACGGCCCGACGAACCTCACGATCCCCCTGGGCGTCCCGGCCACGCTCCACGCCGACGCCGAAGCCGCCACCCTCACCCTGGACACCCCGGCCCTCCTCTAACGGGTGACCCCGGCCCCCGGCCCCGGCCCCCAGCGCCTCGGCTCCCGGCACCCGGGACCGGACGCGCCCGGCGTCCACAGGTGCCCTTCGGCCCGCGGCCCGTCTCTGGCTTGTCGCGCAGTTCCTCGCGCCCCTGGAAACCTCCCCCGTGGGGGGCTTCGGGACAGGGGGCAGGTAGGGGTGGCGGTGGTCGGGTGGATGTGGGGTGGCCCCCGCAGCCGTCGGCGGTACGGAAGCGGTCAGCGTTGCCAAGGAGCCGCGCACCGCCGACGGCGAGGAGGTCACCCCGGAGCCGACCGGCCCCACCCGCGCCGGACAAGCACCCGCGCAAACCCCCGGAGCAACGGCCACCCCCACCACAGCCCCGCCGGCGACTGAGGCGCAGGAGCAACCCGCGCCCCGCGGGAAAGGGGGCCCCGGGAAGCCCGGGGGATCCTCAGGCGGAGGCGACCCGGAGGGACGCGTAGCCGGGGCGGATGATCTCGTCGATCAGGCGGCGTCGCTCCGGCAGCGGCAGGAACGCGGCCTCCGCCGCCGCCACCGTGAATTCCTCGAAGACGTCGGCGCCGTATCCGAACGCGGCCACCATGTGCGCGAACTCGTCGCTCATCGTGGTGCCGGACACCAGCCGGTTGTCCGTGTTGAGGGTGACCCGGAACCCGGCCCGCCGCAGCAGGTCGATCGGGTGCGTGGCGTAGTCCTTCGCGGCGCCGGTCTGGAGGTTGGACGTCGGGCAGACCTCCAGCGCGATCCGGTTGTCGCGGACGTACGCGGCCAGCGGGCCGAGCACCGCGGTGCCGTCGGCGTGGACGGTGATGTCGTCCGTGATCCGGACCCCGTGTCCGATCCGTTCGGCGCCGCAGATCTGGACCGCCTCGTGGACGGACTCCGCGCCCACGGCCTCGCCCGCGTGGATCGTGTAGTGGCAGTTGTGCTGCCGCAGATGGCGGAAGGCCGGCAGGTGCCGGGCGGGCGGGTTGCCGATCTCGCCGCCCGCGATGTCGAAGCCCGCGACTCCGCGGTCCCGGTGCGCGACCGTCAGCTCCGCGATCTCCAGCGACCGCTCGGTGTGGCGCATGCCCGTCAGCAGGGCCCGCACCGCTATTCGGCCGCCGGTGAGGCGCTCGCCCGCGCGGAAGCCCGCGTTCACGGCCTCGACGACCTCGTCGAGGGTGAGCCCGGTCTCCTGGTGCTGCTCGGGGGCGTACCGGATCTCCGCGTAGACGACGCCGTCGGCCGCCAGGTCCTCGACGCACTCGGCGGCGACCCGCTCCAGCGCCGCGCGGGTCTGCATCACCGCACAGGTGTGGGCGAAGGTCTCCAGATAGCGCTCAAGGGAGCCGGAGTCGGCGGCGTCGCGGAACCAGACCGCGAGCTCGGCCGGGTCCTCGGTCGGCAGCTCGCGATAGCCGCACTCACGGGCCAGCTCGATGATCGTGGCGGGGCGCAGACCGCCGTCGAGATGATCGTGGAGGACCACCTTGGGTGCGCGGAGGATGTCAGACAAGTGCATGCGGTGGGAGTGTACGCCACCCCGGCCCCGCCACCCCGGCCCCGGTGGGCTCGGGGTCACCCGGTGGACGTCCTTCGGCTAGTTGGTCTGGAGCACCGGCAGCGCGGGGGAGCCCGTCGGCAGCATGTGCTTGGCCGCAAGGACCGGGGTGTCCCCGGCCCGGACGACCTGGGTCACCAGGACCGCCGGGGTCTCCGCCGGGCGGTCCAGCTCCTCGCCCCTGCGCTGCCCGAGCAGTGTCGCCGTCACCCCGCTGTGCGCGGTCAGGGGCGTGTCGCGGGACGCGGCCACGAGGACCGCGAGCATCGACCCCTCGGGCGCCGACGGCTCGCGCAGGGCCCGCGCGAAGGCGGGGTGCGCGGTTTCCAGTACGCCGTCGGGGGCGGCCCACTCCTGGCTCAGCGCCGTCGATACCCCGTCCGCGACCAGCACCGATTCCCAGAATCTCAGCTCGGTCCCGGCCGGGGCGTGCAGATGCTGGGTGGAGAAGTCGGTGGGCTCCTCCTCGGTTCTCGCGACCGGCCGTACCCGCAGTACCGTGCCGGGGTCGAGGAGTCCCTCCAGTGGCTGGAGGTGTTCGTAGCCCCGCCGGGGCGGGGCGTCGTTCACGGTGCGGCCCACCCCGCGCCGTACCGTCAGCAGCCCGTCCTCCTGCAACAGCAGCAGCGCCTCCCGCAGCGCGGGGCGGCTCACCCCCAGCTCCGCCGCGAGCCGGGGTTCGGAGGGGAGCGTGGACCCCGGTGGCCACACGCCCCGGTTGATCGCCTCCGCGATCCGCTCGTACAGGACGACGACGGGACGGCGTTGCCGTCGGCTGCTCGTCACGCTGTTTCTCCTCGGTCGGGAACGGTGAAGCCGCCAGCTTGTCAGACAGCGATGGTACGAAGGCGGAGGCGTCCGGCCCGGGCGTGTCACCCGGACGGCCCTCGCCGCCGCGTCCCCCGGGCGGTCCGCCGTCATCCTGGTGCCATGAACCCCAAGGACACGTCACGCGCGCGGGGCCGGGGCCGGGCCGGGGCCGGGCGGGGCCGGGTCGGCGACTGGTTCACCCCCGCGCGGACCACCGTCGTCGTCCTGGTCGTGCTCGCGATCATCTTCATGGCCGAGAACACCGAGCAGGTCCGGATCCGGCTGATCATCCCGCTCGTCACGATGCCCCTGTATCTGGCGCTGCTGCTGATGTTTGTGATCGGAGCTCTGTGCGGGGCGCTCTTCTTCCGCCGACGGCCACCCCGGTGACCTGCACCGATTGCTCCGCTTCCATCCCTGATTCCGGTTGACCGGCGCCGGGCGCTGGACGGACGCTGACCTGATGCCCCCTCTCGCCACCGGCCCCCGGGTCGTGCTCCTTCCGTTCGCCCCGTCGGACGCCGACGAGTTCACCGCGGCGGCCCGCGCGTCCACCGGCCATCACCATCCGTGGCTCTTCCCGCCGCGGACGCGCGACGAGTACGCGCGCTACACGAGCCGGTTCGGCGACGGATCCGGGCGGGCCGGATTCCTGGTCCGCGAGACCGCCGCAGGTGCCGCGGGCGCTGGCGACGCGGGTCGTATCGCCGGATTCATCACGATCAACAACATCGTCGGGGGCGCGTTCCGCAGCGGCGCCCTGGGATACGGAGCCTTCGCCCACGCCGTCGGCCGGGGGCTGATGCGCGAGGCGCTCGGCCTCGTCCTCTCGTACGCCTTCGGCCCCGCGATGGACCTCCACCGGCTGGAGGCCAATATCCAGCCCGGCAACACCGCGTCCATCGCCCTGGTACGCGGGGCGGGCTTCCGGCTGGAGGGCTACTCGCCCGACTTCCTCTTCGTCGACGGCGCGTGGCGCGACCACGAGCGGTGGGCGATCACGACGGAGATGGTGGAGACGCGGACCGACGCGGCCTGAGTACGCGCACTCAGGCGCGGCGACGAACATGCGTCGAGGATGAGAAGCGTCGCCGTCGAAGGCGAACGGTCGAATGGTCGATGGTCGAACGAAGGGTCTCCTCATGCTCAGTCGGCTCGCGGGTGCCCTGGTACCCGCCGTCGGGCGCCTGTCCGTGACCGCGGATCCGGACGCCGTCGTCGCCCCCGGGAGCCTGGTCGTGGCGAACCACACATCGCTCGCCGACCCCGCCGTCGTGCTCGCGGCGCTGCGGAGCCGGGGGATCGAACCCGTGGTCATGGCCACCGCGGGACTGTGGCGCGTCCCGTTCCTCGGTGCCGCCCTCACCCGGGGCGGCCATATCCGGGTCCACCGGCACGACCGGCGCGCGGCGCGGGCCCTCGACGACGCGGCGGCGGTGCTGGAGCGCGGGCGGGTGGTCCTCGTGTACGCCGAGGGCGGCATCGCCGACCGGCCGGACGCGGAGGAGCGGCCACCGGGCCCGTTCCGCTCGGGCCCGGCACGGCTCGCGGCGCGCACCGGGGCGCCGGTGGTCCCGCTGGGCCAGGCGGGCGCCCGCAGGGTCACCTCCGGCGCGGTCCCGAAGCAACTCGCGGGCCTGGTGACGGCCCCGGTACGCCGCCCCCGGCTGCATGTCCACATCGGCGCGCCGCTCAGCCTGTCGGCGGACACACGAACGGCGACGGCGGAGGCACACGAGGGCGTCACGAGGGCATGGCGTACGGCTTCCCAAGCGCTGACGCTCGGCTGAGCCCGGGGCCCCTCCGGGGCGGGGCCGGCGCCTCGGCTACTCGTGGCCCGACGGGAAGCGGCGCCCGGGACGGGGGAAATCGTCTTGAGGGGGCGCGGGGCCGGGGATGAGGATGGGCGCATGCGCGACATCGTGGTCATCGACGCCCCCTCCAACCTCGGCCTCCGCCCGCCCTCCCCCGGCACCGTCCCCGGCTGCTACAAGCTCGCCGGCGCGCTCCGGGACCGCGGCATCGTGCGGCGGCTCGGCGCGCTCGACGGCGGGGTCGTCGTACCGCCCCGCTACGACCTGGCCGGCTGGCGCCCCGGCGACGGTGTGTTCAACGCCGCGGCCGTCGCCGCCTACACCCCCCGCCTCGCCGACCGCGTGGAGCGCCGGATCCGCGCCGGGCAGTTTCCCCTCGTCCTCGGCGGGGACTGTTCGATCCAGCTGGGCGCGTCCCTCGCCCTGCGCCGGATCGGCCGGTACGGCCTCGTCGCCGTCGACGCCTCCGCCGACTTCCGGCATCTCGGCAACTCGCCCGCCGGGAGCATCGGCGCCGCCGGCGGCGAGGAGGTCGCGATCTCCACCGGACGCGGCCAGGACGATCTCGCCGATCTGGAGGGCCGCAAGCCCTATCTGCGCGACGAGGACGTCCGGTTCATCGGGATCCGCGACGGCGACGAGGACCTCGCCGAGTTCGCGGAGCTGGGGATTCCGTCGCTGACCGTCGGCGAACTGCGCCGACTCGGCGCGGCCGACGCCGCGTCCGCCGTGGCGGCGAGCCTGGGGACCGGGGCCGGGGCCGGGGCCGTCGACGGCTTCTGGCTCCATCTCGACGCCGATGTGCTGGACCCGGCCGTGATGCCCGCGGTCGACAGTACCGACCCGGACGGACTGCTCCCGGACGAGCTGTCCGAGGTCGTGAAGAGCCTGCTGGCCTCGCCCCGCTGTGTGGGCATGAATGTGACGATCTACGACCCCGACCGCGACCCCGACGGCAGCGCCGGGGATCTGCTCACGGATCTCGTCGTCGACGCGTTCACCGCGTTCCACGGCCGCGCCGGGACCTGACCGCGACCCGACCGCGACCTGACCGTACAAGAGCCCGAAAGGGGGGCTCTTTGCCGAAGCCCGATCCGCCGGGGCCCTGTTCGGCGCGGGCCCGACCCTGTTCCATGGACGTACGCGGACGTCCGGCGCCCCGGGCGTCCGCGTCCGCGTACGACCCCGAACGAAACGAGGTTGCCTTGGCCACGACCGTGCGGCGCACCGTACTGACCCTGCCCGCGGCCCCCGTGGGTCCCGCGAATCCGCTGCCCGCGCTCCGGCCGCTCGACGAGACCCACACGATCGACGAACGCACCCGGCGGGAACTGCCGCGCGAGATGGCCCGGCAGATCGGGTACGAGCCGCTGCGCACCCTGCTGCCCGTCCGGATCCAGGACGGCTACGGACGGGACCGCGCCCCCGCCGACCTCGACGCGATCGTCATCGAGAACGACCGGCTGCGGGCGACCGTGCTGCCCGGTCTCGGCGGCCGGGTCCACTCACTCCACCACAAGCCGACCGGCCGGGAGCTGGTGTACCGCAACCCGGTGCTCCAGCCCGCCGACTTCGCCCTCAACGGCGCCTGGTTCTCCGGCGGTATCGAGTGGAACATCGGCGCCACCGGCCATACGACCCTCACCTGCGCCCCGCTGCACGCCGCCGTCGTCCCCGCGCCCGACGGCGGGGAGATGCTGCGGCTCTGGGAGTGGGAGCGGCTGCGGGATCTGCCGTTCCAGATCGATCTGTGGCTGCCAGCCGGCTCCGACTTCCTCCGCGTCGGCGTCCGGATCCGCAATCCGCACGAGCGGGCCGTCCCGGTGTACTGGTGGTCCAACATCGCCGTCGAGGAGCATCCCAGGAGCCGGGTCGTCGCCCCCGCCGACGAGTCCTGGTACTACGGCTACGAGCGCGCCCTGCGCCGTATCCCCGTCCCCGAGTACCGGGACGAGGACCGTACGTACCCGCTGCGCGGCGAGCACCCCGCCGACTACTTCTACGAGGTGCCGACCGCGGCCCGGAAGTGGATCACATCCGTCGACGAGCACGGGCGGGGCCTCGTCCAGACGTCCACGGACACCCTGCGCGGCCGGAAGCTGTTCGTCTGGGGCGCGGGCCGGGGCGGGCGGCGCTGGCAGCGCTGGCTGACCGAGCCCGGGACCGCCGGCTATGCCGAGATCCAGGCCGGTCTCGCCCGTACCCAGCTCGAACACGTACGCCTGGAGGCGGGTGCGGAGTTCAGCTGGCTGGAGGCGTACGGACCACTCACCGCCGACGCCGGGACCGTACACGGCGCGAACTGGGCCGCCGCGGTGGCGGAGGTCGAGCGGCGACTGGAGCGGGCCCTGCCCAGGGCCGCCGTCGACGAGGCGTACGAGCAGTGGCTGACCGCCGCCGACACCGAACCCGTCCACCATCTCGCCACCGGGTCCGGCTGGGGCGCCCTGGAGGTGCTGCGGACCGGGATGAAGCTGCCCGGGACGCCCTTCGACGAGTCGACCCTCGGCGAGGAACAGGCGCCCTGGCGCGAACTCCTCACCACCGGCGCCCTGCCCCAGCCCCGCCGGGTCGTCCCGCCCGGACCCTCCCTCACCGCCCCGGCCTGGCGGGACATGCTGGAGACCGCGCCCGCCGATCCGCTGACGGAGTATCACCTGGGGGTCGCGCAGTGGCACGCCGACGACCGGGCCCAGGCGGTACGGAGCTGGGAGCGCGGCCTCGGACTCGCCCCGTCGCGCTGGCCGCTGCTGCGCTGTCTCGCCGTCGCCGACCAGGAGGGCGGCCACCCCCGGCGGGCCGCCGACCGCTGGCTGGAGGCCTTCGACGACCTGTGCCAGGAGCGGCGCGACGACGGCGAGAGCTGGACGGCCGCGACCGCCGCACTCGGCCGGGAGGCGATCGAGTCGCTGCTCGCCGACGACCGGGTCGGGGACGCCAGGACGGTCTGGGCCCGGCTGACGCCCGCGATCCGCCGGCGCGGCCGGTTCCGGCTGATCCACGCCCGGCTGCTGATCGCCGAGGGGCATCCGGACGAGGCGCGCGCCGTCTTCGACGAGGGTTTCGAGGTGGCGGATCTGCGGGAGGGCTCGGAGATCCTCAACGAGGTGTGGGCGCGGCTGAGCGACGAACCGGTGCCGGACGCGTACGAGTACCGGATGCGGCCGGGCGGCTGACGCGGCCCCCCCTGGAACCGCCCCCCTGCCCCCCCGTGGAGCCGAGCCGTCCTGCGGTACGACTCCGCGGGGGACCGTCGGCACGGAACCCGTCCGTCGGCCGGGCGGCGTCAGTCCGTCGTCTTGCGGTCCGCGTACTCGAAGATCGAACCGTCGGGGTGGACGGCGATCAGATTGCGGCCCACGGGGGTCGCCAGCGGGCCCGCGAGGACCTGGGCCCCGACCTCGGAAAGGGTGGCGTACGTCCGGTCCACGTCGTCCACCGCGATCGTGGCCGTCACCTTCCGCAGCACTTCCAGCTCCCGCTCGGGACCGCTCATCAGCAGAAAGCAGCCGACGGCCGCCGCCGACACCCCGCCGCGGTCGAACCGCTGCGGGGTGGCGCCGGTCAGCCGGGCGTAGAAGGCGGTGGCGGTGTCGAGGTCGTCGACGCAGATACGGAGGGTCGTTCCCAGAATTTCCATACGGGGGAGGGTAGTTCGCGGCCGGGCGCGGCGGAAACGGTACGCCCCGGCCGCCGATGGCCGGGGGCCTCAGGGGCGCGGAAGGGCCCGCCCCGGCGCCGTAGCGGTCAGACCCGGCACAGCAGTTCGCCGTGGAGAACGGTGAACCAGGCGTCGTCGGCCGCGCCCCAGGCCCGCCAGCCGTCCGCGATCGCGGCGAGCCGCTCCGGGGTCGTATGCCCGCCGTCGACGGCGATCCGGGCGTACTCGGACGCGACGGTACGGTCCGCCCACAGACCGCTCCACCAGGCGCGGTCCTCCGGTTCCGCGAAGCACCAGGCGCTCGCGGAGGCCCGGATGTCGGTGAAGCCCGCCGCCTTGGCCCATGACAGCAGTCTGCGGCCCGCGTCGGGCTCGCCGCCGTTGGCGCGGGCGACCCGGCGGTACAGCTCCTGCCAGTCGTCGAGCACCGGGACCTCGGGATACCAGGTGAAGGCGGCGTAGTCGCTGTCGCGGACGGCGACGAGCCCGCCCGGCCGGCACACCCGGCGCATCTCGCGCAGCGCGCCCACCGGATCGCCGAGGTGCTGGAGCACCTGGTGGGCGTGGACGACGTCGAAGGAGCCGTCCGGGTAGGCCAGGTCGTTCACATCGGCGACCGCGAACTCGGTGTTGGACAGGCCGCGTCCGGCGGCGTGCTCCCGGGCCCGCTCCACGATCCCGGGGGCCAGGTCGACCCCGGTGACCCGGCCGCCGGGGACCAGCTCGGCCAGATCCGCGGTGATGGTGCCGGGGCCGCAGCCGATGTCGAGGACCCGCAGTCCCGGCGTCAGCTCGCCGATGAGGTACGCGGCGGAGTTGGCGGCCGTACGCCAGGCGTGCGAACGCAGGACGGACTCGTGATGGCCATGGGTGTAGACGGCTGTTTCACGCACGTGAGCCTCCGGGACGGGAGCCGTTGATGCTCCCACCCTAGGGCGCGCGTATCGAATGACGGGATACCCGTCTCGCCATCTGGACTTGATGATCTGTCAGGTCAGGGTCCCCGGCCGGTAGACGGTGAGGATCTGCGGGACCTTGTCGACCAGCAACTCCCCGGGGGCCTCGGTGATCTCGCCGTCGTACGCCAGCGGGGTGCCGGGCGCGAGACCCGCGATCCGGACCCGGTGGCGCTGCTGCGCCGCGTGGACCGGGGAGCGGCTCAGCGGGCCCGCGAGCGCGGCGGCGACCAGCCGCAGACCCGGGTTGGCGCCGCCGTGCACGATCCGTACGTCCAGCAGCCCGTCCGCCAGGTTCTGCCGGTTGCCGGGGGCGGGTCCCGAGCGCTGGTAGAGGCCGTTGCCCGCGAACAGCAGCCACAGCGGGCGGCGGCGGCCCTCGACCTCCGCCTCCAGCGGACGGCCGTGCCGCAGCACCTTCCCGGCGGCCAGTACCTGCGCGGCCCAGCCGCCGAGCCGGGGCGACCAGCGCTCCCGGAACGTCACCAGCTCCGGATAGACGCCCAGGCTGAAGGTGTTGAGGAAGTACCCCCACGGCGCCCGGCCGCCCTCCGGGGCCATGGGGCCCGGGGTGAAACGGCCCAGATCCACCTTGACCGCGTCCCCGGCCGCCAGCGCCCGGCAGGTGTCGTCGACCGACTCGATACCGAGGTCGAGCGCGAAGTGGTTGAGCGTGCCGCCGGGGAACACGGCCAGCGGCAGGCTGTGCGCCACCGCGACGGTCGCCGCCGCGTTGATCGTGCCGTCCCCGCCGTAGACACCGAGGACACGGGCCCGGCCCGCCGCGCTCTCCAGCTCCTTCACCACATCGCCCGGCTCGCACTCCACCACCTCGGCCTTCGGCAGCGCCGCGCCCACCAGGCCCACCAGTGCCGACGAACCCGAGCGGCGATTGGCCACCACGACCAGACCCTCGCCGTCGGGCAGGGCGGGCGGCTCCACCGGCCGGGCCACCGGCGGTACGAGCTGCGACCGTGCCGGAACGATTCCCCGTACCGCGAGTGCCGCGCCGAAACCGAGCGCGGCGCCCGCGACGACATCACCCGGGTAGTGGACGCCCGTATAGATCCGGGAGAACGCGACCGAGAACGCGACGGGCGCGACAACGGCGCCCCAGCCCTTCGACTCCATCGCCACACCCGTCGCGAACGCGGCGGCCGACGCGGCGTGCCCCGACGGGAACGACGAGGTGAACGGCTGGCGCCGCAGCCTGCGGACCGGGGGGACGGCGTCCAGTATCGGCCGGGTGCGGCGGATGCTCCGCTTCCCCACGGTATTGATGACGGCGGAGGCCACGGCGAGCGACGCCACACCCCGCGCGGCGGCCCGCCGCGCCCGTGCGTCCCGCCCCGCGAGCGCGATACCCGCGGCCGTCGCGAACCACAGCGCCCCGTGGTCGGCGGCCCTGCTGAGCCTGGGCAGCACGGGCTCGGCGGCGGGCCAGGCCCGGTCCGCCACGGCGTGGAACACCCGCCGGTCCAGTCGTCCGGCCCACGATCTCCGCGTCTCGTCGTCCATTCTGCCCGGTTACCCCGGGTTCCCGGCTTTCACTCCTGGCCGCCTTCCGGCGGCCGGGCCTGCCCGGGCCCGGAGCGCGCCTCCGGCGCCGCGCTCGATGTCCCGGCGGGCTGAAAAACATCGACGGAAGTGCCTGCCGGGCAGGGGCCGATGAATCACAGCAGGTCGAAGCGGGTTAAAGCGGGCATTAAGTGTTTCGTTTCGGTAAGGATGGCTGGCCGAAATTGACAGTTAGGCAAGCCTCACCATATTCATAGGGAGTTCTCACTCAGTTCCCGCGCAGCCGGACCCGCCGCGCCCAGCGGGCCAGCACTGGAGGCCGCCATGTCGCGCCGATCCGTCCGCCGGGGTACCGCCCTCGCGCTCTCCGCACTCCTTCTGCCCGTCCTCGCCGCCTGCGGCGGCTCCGACGAGAAGAAGGAGACGGGCGACAAGGGCGCCAAGGCCGACCAGAAGGGCTCGGACTCCCTGGTCATCTACTCGGGCCGGAACGAGAAGCTGATCTCCCCGCTCATCGAGAAGCTGGAGAAGGCCACCGGCACCGACGTCCAGGTCCGCTACGGCGACAGCGCCGAGCTGGGCGCGCAGCTCCTCGAAGAGGGCAAGCGCGCCAAGGCCGGTCTCTTCTTCTCCCAGGACGCGGGTGTCCTCGGCGCCCTCTCCGACGCGGGCATGCTGGCCCAGCTGCCGCAGAAGTCCCTGGACAAGGTCGACGCGGCCTTCCGCGGCGGCGACCGGGACTGGGTCGGTGTCTCCGGCCGCTCGCGCGTCATCGCCTACAACCCCGACAAGCTCGGGAACGAGAAGGTCCCGGACAGCGTCCACGAGCTGACCGCGCCGAAGTGGAAGGGCAAGATCGGCTACGCGCCGACCAACGCCTCCTTCCAGGCGTTCGTCACGGGTATGCGGGTCCTGGAGGGCGAGGACGCCACCCTGAAGTGGCTCAAGGGCCTGAAGGCCAACGGAAAGACCTACGCCAAGAACGGCGCGGTGCTGGACGCGGTGGACTCCGGCGAGGTCTCCCTCGGCCTGATCAACCACTACTACTGGTACGAGAAGGTCGCGGAGCTGGGTGAGGGCAAGGTCAAGGCCAAGATCCACTTCCTGCCGGGCGGCGACCCGGGCGCGCTGATCAACGCCGCCGGCGTCGGCATCCTCAAGGACGGCGGCCAGGGCGAGGCGGCCCAGAAGGCCGTCGACTACCTGCTCTCCGCCGAGGCGCAGACCTACTTCGCCCAGGAGACCAAGGAGTACCCCCTGGCCTCCGGCGTCACCAACACGGTCAAGGGTCTCCCGGCCCTCGACTCGCTGGACGCGCCCAAGATCGACCTGGGCAAGCTGGAGTCCCTCCAGGAGACCCTGACGCTGCTCCAGAAGGCCGGGATGGTCTGACGCCTCCCCGTCGTCCGCCGATGAGCACACATCGCCCAGCTGTGCGTACCCCTCGTCCTGCTGCTCCCCGCGACGGCGGCGGCGCTGCTCGCGCTGCTGCCCCTCGGCTATCTCGGCGTCCGGGCCATGGAGCACGGCTGGGGCTACGCCTGGGACATCGCCACCGAGCCCCGTACCCTCGAACTCCTCGCCAACAGCGCCGTACTGACCGCGATCGTGGTCGCAGGCTCCCTGGTCCTCGGCGTCTCCCTGGCCTGGCTGACCGTCCGCACCAGCCTCCCCGGGCGACGCGCCTGGGCGGTCCTCGCCACCCTCCCGCTGGCCGTGCCCAGCTATGTCGCCGCCTTCACCTGGATCTCGGCCGCGCCGTCGCTGGCGGGACTGCCCGGAGCGGCGATCACCCTCACCTTTGCCTGCTTCCCCTATGTCTTCCTGCCGGTGGCCGCCGTACTCCGGGGCATCGACCCGGCCCAGGAGGAGGCCGCCCGCTCCCTCGGCAGCGGCGCCCTGCGCACCTTCGCCCGGGTGACCCTCCCCCAGCTGCGGCCCGCGGCGGCGGGCGGGGCGATCCTGGTCGCGCTCTATGTGCTCTCCGACTTCGGCTCGGTCTCCATCGTCCGGTACGACACCTTCACCCGGGCCATCCACATCTCGTACCAGGCGAGCTTCGACCGCACCCCGGCGGCGGTCCTGGGCTGCGTCCTCGTCGTCATGACCGTGCTGCTGGTGCTCGCGGAGAACCGCACCCGGGGCCGCGCCGGGCACGCCAGGACCGGACAGGGCAGCGCCCGCCCACCCGTCCGGCTGCGGCTGGGCCGGTGGACCGCCCCGGCCCTCGCGTGGTGCGCCGCGGTGGCGGGCGCCGCCGTCGCGTTCCCGCTGGCGACCCTCGGCTACTGGCTCACCGTCGGCAGCTCCGGCTGGGATCCGGACCGGCTGTGGGACGCGACCGTCGCCACCGTCACCGTGGCCGCCGCGGGAGCGGCCGTCACCACCCTGCTGGCCCTGCCGGTCGGTGTGCTCTCCGCCCGCCACCGGGGCCGGCTGGGACGGCTGCTGGAACAGTCCGTCTACGCCGGCCACGCGGTACCCGGCATCACCGTCGGACTCGCGCTGGTCTTCTTCTCGGTGCGCTACGCCTACCCGCTCTACCAGGAGCTGCCCCTGCTGATCGCGGCGTACGTGGTGCTCTTCCTGCCCGTCGCCGTGGGCGCCGCCCGGGCGGCGGTGCTCCAGTCCCCGCCGATCCTGGAGGAGGTGGCCCGCACACTGGGCCGCTCCCCGCTGCGCGTACTGCGCGAGATCACCGTGCCGCTGGCCGCGCCCGGGATCGGGGCGGGGGCGGCACTCACCTTTGTGGTGATCATGAAGGAGCTGCCCGCGACGCTGCTGCTCCGCCCCACCGGTACGGAGACCCTGGCCACCCGGCTGTGGACCGAGACCGGGGCGGGAGCCTTCGCGGGCGCGGCCCCCTACGCGGCGGTCATCGTCCTGCTTGCCGCCATCCCCTCCTATCTGCTCGGAAGGCGCTCATGACCGGACTGCGCGTGACCTCGGTGACGACTTCGTACGGGCGCGGCGGAAAGGTCCTGGACGCGCTGGACCTGACCGTCGCGGAGGGCGAACTGGCCGCCGTACTCGGGCCGTCGGGCTGCGGCAAGACGACGCTGCTGCGGGTGATCGCGGGCTTCCTCCACCCCGAAGCGGGGGAGATAGCCGTCGGCGGGCGCACGGTGAGCGGGCCCGGCGTCCGGCTCCCGCCGGAGCGGCGGGGCATCGGCATCGTCGCCCAGGAAGGTGCCCTCTTCCCCCATCTGAGCGTGCTCCGCAATGTCGCCTTCGGGCTGCGCGGACTGCCCCGCGGCGAGCGCCGGGGGCGCGCGGCCGACCTGCTGGAACTGGTGGGCCTCGGCGGCTACGGCGACCGGATGCCGCATGAACTCTCCGGCGGTCAGCAACAGCGGGTGGCACTCGCCAGGGCACTGGCACCCCGTCCGGCGCTCGTCCTGCTCGACGAGCCGTTCAGCGCCCTGGACAGCTCCTTGCGGGCCGGGCTGCGCGCCGATGTCCGTGCCGCGCTGCGGACCGCGGGCGCCACCGCCCTGCTGGTCACCCACGACCAGGAGGAGGCGCTGTCCACCGCGGACCGGGTCGCGGTCATCCGGGCCGGCCGGGTGGCGCAGTGCGGCACTCCGCGGGAACTGTACGAGCGGCCCGCCGATCCCTGGATCGCCTCCTTCGTCGGGGAGGCGGTCCTGCTCCCGGCCACCGCGGATGCGGGCGAGTCCCACGCCGTGACGGCCCTCGGCCGGGTACGGCTCACCGGCACGGCGGCTACGACCGCCGGGACCGTGGTGCTGAGGCCCGAGCAGCTGCGGCTCACCGCCCCCGCGGACGACGCGGGCGCCGACGCCGCGGGCCGGGTGACGGAGGTGCGCTACCACGGCCACGACGCGCTCGTCCTGATCGAACTCGCGGGCCTGGCCGAGCCCGTCACCGTCCGCACCCTCGGACCGCTCACCGTCCGCCCCGGCGACACCACGGGACTCACGGTCACCGGCACGGCCACCTTCCACCCCGACCGGGACGCCACGGGCTGAACCTCCGCGGGCCCGGCGCGCCGGACGCCCCGGCCGGGAGGCGGCCGGCGGGCCCGCTTCGTATAAAGGAGGTCCGAGGAGCTTCGTACAAAGGAGGTCCGAGGAGAAGGAAGGGGCGCATGGGCATGAGCACGGACATGAACATGGACATGGGCCGCCCGTCCCCGGAGGGCCCCGGCACCGTACGCCACACCCCCCGCGCCCCCGAGAGCGGCCTCCCGGTGCTCCCCGAGGTGCGCGCCGCCGCCGTCGCCGCGGCGGACCGGCCGGTCGCGGGGCCGCTCGGGGGCTCCGCCGTGCTGCGGGAGGCCGCCGCGGGGCACTGGACCCGCCGCGGTCTCCGCACCCGCGCCGCCGATGTCGTCGCCGCCCCCGGCGCCCCCGCCCTCCTCTGCGCCCTGATCGCCGCGCACGACGGCGATGTGCTGATGCCCAGGCCGAGCCCCGCCTGGTGGACCCCGCAGGCCCGGATGCTGCGCCGGGGCGCCTACCACGTACCGACCCCGGCGGAGAGCGGCGGCGTCCCCGACCCGTACGCCCTGCTGGAAACCGTACGGCGGGTCCGCGCGGAGGGCGGCGCGCCCCGGCTGCTCCTGCTGTCCGTCGCCGACGATCCCACGGCGACCGTCGCGCCGCCCGAACTGGTCCTGGAGGCGTGCGAGGCCGCCGTCGCGGAGGGCCTGCACATCGTCAGCGACGAGACCTGGCGCGACACACTGCACAGACCGCATGAGACGGTGCCGGTCAGCCCGGCCGAGATGTACCCGGACCAGGTGACGGTCGTGACGGACCTCGCGGGCGCCCTGCTGCCTTCGGCGTGGCCCGCCGCGGTCGCCAGGTTCCCGGCGGCACAGGAAGCGCACCGCGCCCGGGCGCTCGATGTGCTGACGGCGCTCGGCGCGGTGGTCGCCGAACCCGTCGCCGCGGCGGCCGCGGTCGCGCTGGACGAGCCCGCGCCGGTGGTCGCCCGCGCGGAGGGCGCCGCAGCGCTCTACGGCAGGCTCGCCGAAGCGGCCCATCTCGCGGTGGTCGCGGCGGGTGCCCTGGCCCGGCCGCCGCAGGCCGGGCGGCATGTGTACGTGGATCTCGGCCCGCTGCGCGCCGGGCTCACGGCGCGCGGCGTGAACGACTCGATGGAGCTGGAGGAGTATCTGACCGGCCGCCTGGGCGCTCCCGCCCCCGGTGGCCACCGGTTCGGCGACGAACTGGGCGCCCTGCGGGTCCGGCTGCCGCTCGCACCGCTCGCCGGGTCCGACCCGGCGGAGCGGCTGGAGTCGCTCGCCTCACCCGCCCCCCTCGAACTGCCGCATGTCGCCGAGGCGCTGTCGCGGCTGGCGGAGGTCTTCGACGAACTGCGGTGAACCGCGCGCCGGTTCGGGCCGTGCCGCGCGCCGGTTCGGATCGAGTCGGGCCGGGCCGCGCCGGGTCAGGCCGCGCCGGGTCAGGCCGTACCGGGTCAGGCCGTGCCGCCCGCCGAGTCCGGCCGGCCGTGGCGGAGCCGGCGCCACAGCACCGGCGCGCCGCTGATCACGACCGTCAGGCCCACGGCCAGGGCCACACCTTGCCACGCCTTGTCGAAGAGCGAGCCGCCGAGGATGCCGATGAGCTGGTACGTCGCCGCCCACGCCAGGCAGGCCGGAACGTTCCCGCGGATGAAGGAGCGCATCGGCATCCTGGCCAGGAGGCAGGCCAGCATCACCGGGATCCGGCCCGCGGGTACCAGCCGGGAGAGGACGAGGACCGTGACGCCGTGCTCCGCCAGCTTGTCCTGGGCCTGGGCGAGACGTTCCGGCGCGGCCCGCGACCGGATCTCCGCCAGCCAGCGCGAACCGTTGCGGGAGCGCACCCCCCGCAGGCCCAGCCAGTAGAGCGTGACATCGCCGATGAAGGCGGCGAGCGACGCGACGAGGAAGACGTAGAGCAGGGACAGCGGATCGGTCTGGTGGAAGGCGACCACGGCGGCCGAGCTGACGATCGCCCCGGTCGGGACCACCGGCACCAGCGCGCCCAGCGTCACCAGGAGGAAGAGGGACGGGTAGCCGACGGCCTGCTGGGTGGATTCGGACGGCAGGGCTCTCATGGCGTCGGAGACCGGTCCGAAGAGGTCCGTCAGGAGGGCACTCACCGGGAGGCCTCCGGACGGCCGGGTCTGAAGTGTTCCCCGTGGCCGAGGCGGTGTACGGAGACCCCGGGCGCCAGCCGGGCCGCGTGCCGGACGAACTCGTCGCCCGGCGAGTGGAACTCGTGCGGGCGGACGTGATCGAGGCCGATGGGCCAGTACGTGCCGTAGTGGACGGGGACGGCGGCCCCCGGCCGGAGCGCGGCCAGCGCCTGCGCGGCCCGGCCCGCGTCGAGATGGCCGTGGCCCAGGAACGGGCCCCAGCCGCCGACCGGCAGCAGCGCCACATCGACCGGGCCCACCTCGTCGGCCATGCTCTCGAAGAGACCGGTGTCGCCCGCGAAGTAGGTCCGGGCCTCGCCCTCGACGACGAAGCCGAGCGCGGGGGAGCGGCGGGGTCCTACGGGGATCCTGCGGCCGTCGTGGAGGGCGGGTACGGCGCGTACCGTCAGCGCGCCGACGGTCGTCTCGTCACCGGGCGCGACCTCCGTGACCGGCAGGCCGAGGCGGGCGAGCGCGGGGACCGCCCGGATCGCGCCGAGCGGGACCACCAGCCGGGTCCCGGGCGCCAGCCGGGCCAGGGACGGCAGATGGAGATGGTCGGAGTGGAGGTGCGAGACGAGTACGGCGTCGGCGACGGCCGCCTCGGGCGGCGGTACCGCCCCGCGCCGGCGGCGCAGATGCGCGAGACGCCGGACGAAAAGGGGGTCGGTGAGGACCCTTGTGCCGGAGTCCTCGACGGTACACGTGGCATGTCCCCACCAGGTGACCTCCACCGTCACACGCCCCCTCCCGACGACCGCCGACTCCGCCGCCGACTTCTGACGACTCCCGCCGACTCCTGACGACCCACCGCCCGCCGTGCGCCGTTCGCCGGGCGGGCCCGCCCGGTCCGGTGCGCGGGGCCTGTCACGCCCACACTACTGCGATCACTCAAGGGGGCCGCCCCCGTCCCGGTGGGAGCGGGGCCCGGCCGATGGTGACGGGAGTTGTCCACAGGCGGAACGGGGCCGGGCCGGGACTGTGCCAGTCTGGAGGCCCGGCGCGGGGCCGGGTCCGCGGTCGTCGGGCCGCGGGGGCTGTCCGCGCGCCCGGTCGTACGGACAGCACGGCACGAGTACGGGGTGAACAGGGCGTGACCGAAGGCCGATGGCACAGGGCGAGCGGCACCCTGCTGAGGGTGATCATGGTGTGGGCTGTCTCCACCCTCACCATGCTGGCGCTGGCCGGTGCCCTGCCCGACTTCCGGCTCCAGGCCCCCGACGGCGACAGCCTCACCAGGACCGCGCTCACCGCCGCCTGGGGCGCGGGCGCCTTCGGACTGCTGTCGGCGCTGGTGTGGCCGCTGGTCGTCCGGGCGCTGCTGCTCGTGCCGACACTCGTGCTGGGGCTGCTGGTCTTCTTCCTCAACGGATCGGTGCTGCTGGTCGCGCTGCGGCTGATCCCCGACGGCCGGGGCGATGTGGGTCTGGAGACCGCCGTCGTGGTGGCCGCGGTGATGTCCGCGGTGGCCTCGGCGACCTCCACGGCCCTCGCCGTCCGCGACGACAACGCCTACCGGCGGCGGCTGTCCCGGCTCGCGACCCGCCGCCGACGGCGCCAGGGCGGCGAGTGCGACGACTGCCACGGCATGGTCTTCCTCCAGCTGGACGGCGTCGGCCACGAGGTGCTGCTGCGCGCGGCCAAGGACGGACTGATGCCGACCGTGGCGGGCTGGCTCGACTCCGGCCACCGGCTCACGCCGTGGCGCACCGACTGGTCCAGCCAGACCGGCGCGAGCCAACTGGGCATCCTCCACGGCACCACCTTCGACGTCCCCGCCTTCCGTTGGTACGAGAAGGACACCGGCCGGATGATGGTCAGCAACCGCCCCGCCAGCGCCGTGGAGCTCCAGCGCCGGGCGATCGAGCGGACCGGGGACGGCGGGCTGCTCACCCTCGACGGCGCCAGCCGGGGCAATCTGTTCAGCGGCGGCGCCGACCAGGTGGCCCTGGTGCTCACGGTCGTCGCCCGGCGCGGCCGGGCCAACCGCTCCCGCGCGGGGTACTTCGCCTACTTCTCCGACCCGGCGAACGCCGTCCGCACCGCGGGATCCTTCGTCGCCGAGGTGGGCCGGGAGATCGTCCAGTCCATCCGGGCCCGGCTGCGCGACGACGGCCCCCGGGTGAAGCGGGGCGGGCTGTATCCGCTGATCCGGGCCTTCGCGACGGTCGTCGAGCGGGATGTCGTGGTCGCCGCCGTCATGGGGGACATGCTCGCGGGGCGGACCGCGGTCTACGCCGATCTCGTGGCGTACGACGAGGTGGCGCACCACTCGGGGCCGCACAGCCGGGACGCGGCCCGGGTGCTGGAGCGGCTCGACAGGTCCCTCGCCCTGATCGCCAAGGTCGCCGAGCACACACCCCGCCCGTATCACATCACGCTCCTCTCCGACCACGGCCAGAGCCCCGGCGAGACCTTCGAGGGGGCTTACGGGCTGACGTTGAAGGATCTCGTCCGGGCCGGGTGCGGACTGCCCGTGTCACGGCGGGCGGAGCGTTCCAGAAGCGGTGCGGAGGCGAGGGAGGCCGCGCGGGTGGCGCTGCGGACGGCGCTCCACCGGGAGCCGGCGGACGGCGGCGACGGTGACGAGCGGCCGCCCGGGTCCGGCTCGGAGCCGATGGTGCTTGCGTCGGGGAATCTCGCGTTGGTCTCCTTCTGCGACACGCCCGAGCGGCTGAGCAAGGAGCGGATCGACGCCCGCCACCCGGCGCTGCTGAGCACCCTGGCCAACCATCCCGGTATCGGCTTTCTGCTGGTGCGGAGCGAGCGGCACGGCTCGGTGGTCCTCGGACCCGGCGGGGCGGAGGTGCCGGTCGCCGAGCTGACCGACGACCGCGGTCCGCTGGCCGCCTTCGGCCGGGGCGCCGCCGATGCCGTACGGCGCACGGACACGTTCCCGCATGTCGCCGACATCATGATCAATTCGATGTACGACCCCGAGACCGGCCGGGTCCACGCCTTCGAGGCGCAGATCGGCTCGCACGGCGGTCTGGGCGGTGAGCAGTCGCAGCCGTTCCTGCTCTCCTCCGCCGAACTCTCGCCGCCGGTCGCCGACGGTACCGAACTGGTCGGGGCCGAGCAGGTGCATACGGTGCTGCGCCGATGGCTGCGGGAGTGCGCGGGCCCGCAGATACCGCTCGACGAGCCGGAGCCGGAGCCGGAGCCGGAGCCCGGTTCCGGGCCCGAGCCCGGTTCCGATTCCGGGTCCGGGTCCGAGGCGGCCGGATCGGAGTCCGGGGGTGAGCCGGAGCCGGAGTCCGGGCCCCGGTCGGAGTCCGGGTCGGAGTCGGGGCCGGGGTCCGCGGCTGCGGCCGGCGGCGGGGTGTCCGGCGGTGGGTCCGGAGCGGCGGGCGGCGTGTCGTCGTAGCGACGGGGACGCGGTACGACACGCCGGGGCCCGGTGGGGCCGGCGGGGCGCGGCATCGGGGTGGTGACGGTGCGTTTCCCACGGGGGAATCGGGCTAACGAGCGTCCCCCGGGAGAGGGGTTGCCGCCGGGGGACTGCCGTGTCGGGGCCGATAGCGGGGACTGGACGCATGTCCAGGAGGTCGCGCCCCATGAAGAAGCCCCCGGTCGTCCCGCCACGCCGCGCGGTCCGTGTCGTCGCGTGGCGCGGCGCGCTGACCGCGGCGGTCGCGCTGCTCGCGCTGCTGGGGATGTCCGTGGTGGCGGGGGCGCAGACGACGGAAGCCGCCGAGGCACGGATCCCGGTCTCGGCCTCCGGTGACGGCGCGGGCTCGTCGGCGCAGACGGAGGAGGCCGTGGGGGCCGCGGCTCCGGGCTCACGCGCCCGGTCCGCCCGGGGCGCGCGGAGCCAGGGCGTCCGGCCGGGCGCGGCAGGCCCGCGCAAGGGTTGCCCGCGGGTGCTGCCGCCGGTGTCCCCGTCGTCCGCCGGCCGGCGTGTGGTGCTGCGCTGCTGACGGCGCCGTGCGGCCGGGCGGGAACGTCGCCCGGACCGTCTCAGCCGACCGTCGGCCGTTCTCCGCCGTCCGGTGACGAGAACGGCGTTCCCCTCCCACACCCGAGGTGTATCGCCATGCCCATCGACCCTTTCGCCGCCCTGAACGCCATGCTGCGCGCCGAGGTCACCCGTGCCGCCGAGGACCGGGACGACCGGCGGCGGCAGCGGACCGCCGCCGACGGCCGTGAGCCGAAGGAGCCCGCGTCCCGGGCCGAACCGGCCCCGCTGCTGACCCGCGGCGCCCCCGACGACGGCGCGGCCTGACCCGCCGGGGTCGGCCGGTCCCACGCCGGCCGACCAGCCGGCCGATCAGTCGGACCGGGACCCGTGACCGGGAGGCCGCCGGACGGGCGGGTCACGAGGTGAAGGCGGCGAGCCGCGCCGCCAGCTTCTCCTTCGACTGGAACGTTGCGCCCAGCAGCGTCGTGTGCTTCCAGTGGAGCGTCCCGTCGGGGGCGACGACGAAGACCGCGCGGCGCAGACCGATCCCGGGGGCGGCCACCCCGTATGCCCGTGCCACGGCCCGGTCCGTGTCGGCCAGGAGCGGCAACCGCAGCCCGTGCTTGCGGGCGAACGCCTCATGACTGTCCACGCCCTGGGGGCTGATGCCCCACACCTCGGCCCCGCAGTCGGTGAAGGCCTCCAGACCGCTGGAGTAGGAGCACAGCTGCTTGGTGCAGACCGGTGTGTCGTCCCCCGGGTAGAACGCCAGCACCAGGGGGCGCCCGGGACCGCCGTTCAGTGTGTAGTCGGCGCGGTGGAACTCCCCGTCGGCCAGCACCCCTCCCGGGAGGGTGAAGCCGGGGACCGGACGGCCGTGTTCGAGGGCTGACATGAGTGGTCTCCTTCAGGAGGGGCGGGTCGGGCGGAGGGGTGACGCGTCGCGCGAGCGGCGCGTACCGACGATACGTACCCCCACGCCGAACCGAACGGCCGCGGTGGAATCCGGCCCCGCGCATTACCTGGCGCGTAATCGACCCGCCCCCGCCCCTACCGGCAGTCTTCAGTCACCGGAACCCGGGCGGCGCACTCCGCCCGGGCTCCGGTCCCCGACCACTGGCCCGATGGCCGACCGCCGCCCGATGGAGGCTGAACCCCATGACCGCAACCGCCCTGCTCTCCGGTCTCGCCCGCACCGACGACACCACCGAGATCCTGCGCCGCTTCCTCGCCCTCGACGCCGTCGTCACCGGCGTCAACGGACTGGTCTACGTGGCCGCTTCCGGGCCCGTGGGACGGCTCCTCGGGGTCGACAGCGGGGTCCTGTTCGGGCTGGGTGTCTTCCTCGTGGCCTTCGGGATCGGCGTCGGACTCGTCGGCTCCCGGCCCGAGCCCTCCCCGGCCGCGGTGAAGGTGATCGTCGACGCCAACGCCGTCTGGGCCCTGCTGAGCGTCCTGTCGGTGTTCCTCTGGTTGGACGACGTCACCACCGCGGGCGCCGTATGGATCCCCATGCAGGCCCTGACGGTCGGCGGGTTCGCCGTCCTCCAGTGGTCGGCGCTGCGGACCGCCCCCGGCGCCCGCTGACGAGCGGGCCGGGGCACCGGCCGGTGGCTCCGGCGGAACCGAAGGGCCCGGTGGAACTCCCCGCGCGGAGTTCCACCGGGCCCTTCGGCGCGATGCCCCGAGCGATACCTTGCGCGATGCCTTGAGCGGTGCCCCGAGCGGTGCCTTCAGACGAAGGAGCGCAGGTAGGCGACCGTTTCCGGGTCGGCCGGGAGGAACGTCTCGATGGCCAGCTCGGAGACCGTCACGTCCATGGGCGTGTTGAAGGTGGAGATCGACGAGATCAGCGACAGCACCCGCCCGTCGTGCTCCAGCACCATCGGCAGCGCCAGATAGGGGTACGCCGACGACTCCCCGTCCCCCGCACAGCCCTCGGCGGCCTCGGGCACCGGATACGCCGACACCTCCTCGTACAGCTCCCGCAGCGCGTCCGAGCGGACCAGCGCGAGCTGGCGGTCCATCTGATGGAGCAGATGGTGCCGCCACTCCGGCAGATTGCGGATCCGCGGCGCCAGCCCCTCCGGGTGGAGGGTGATGCGCATCCCGTTGAGCGGCGGCGTCAGCAGATGCGGGGCGACGCCCTCCAGCAGCCGGGTCATGCCCAGGTTGGCCGCGACGACGTTGTAGAGCCCGTCCACGACGACCGCCGGGTAGGGGTCGTAGCCGTGCAGCAGTTGCTGCATTCCCTCCAGCAGCGCCTCCATCGACGGATCGTCGAGGGACGTCTCGGGGAAGCGGGGGGCGTAACCGCCCGCCAGGAGCAGCGCGTTCTGCTCCCGTACGGGGACGTCCAGCTGATCCGCCAGCCGGAGGATCATGTCTTCACTCGGGCGCGACCGCCCGGTCTCGATGAAACTGATGTGGCGTGCCGACGAGTCGGCGCGCAGGGCCAGATCGAGCTGGCTCACTCCGCGGCGCTCCCGCCATCCCCGGAGCAGGGGGCCGACACCGGTGGCGGTCACAAGAGTTGTCATACCTCAGACCGTAATACGCCAGGTGGGTGACGTGCTCGCGGGATCTGGCCGCGATCGGTCCCGGACCCGGCGCAACACCTCCGCCGGGCCCTTCGGTCAAGGACGGTGCTGCCCCAGGGACGTCTGGATCCGCCGGGCCAGCGCGCTGCGCGGCGCCGACCGGCGCGGGGCGTCCAGCCAGCCGCGCAGATGGGAGCCGAGTTCCAGGCCGAAGGTCTCGGCCTCCGTCTCCTGCCGCTGCCGGAAGTCGGTCCGGGCGGCCAGGCTCTGTACGGCGCCCGCGCCCCCCGGCCCGACCTGCGCCGCGGCCCCACCCGACCCGACCTGCGCCGCCGATCCGCCCGATCCGCCCGGTGCGGCGGATTCGGCGGGTTCGGCCGGAGCCGCGCGGCCGGGGTCCGCCGGGAGTCGTCCGCCGTGCCCGGCCATCATGTGCCACACCTCGTGCCCGAAGATCACCAGCTGGTGGAAGGGATGGGTGTTCGACTGGACACAGATGACGTCCCGGTCCGTCATATCGAGATAGAGCCCGCTCGCCGTCCCCGGCGGGAACTCCACCAGCCGCAGCACCACCGGCCGCCCCCGCCGCTCGGTCAGCCGCTCGCACAAGGTCGCGAACACTTCCTGGTGGCCCTCGGGCCGGGCCAGTTCGAGCGCGTTCCGCAGATCGTCGCGCAGCTCGCGCATCGCACTCCGGGTGCTCTTGCCGCCCACTCGGCTCCTTCCTGCCCGGCGACCGCCGCCGAACCCGCCGCCTGCCGCCGGGTCCGCCGCGACCGGCCGCCGCGGGTACGCGACCACACGGTACCCACGGTTTCGCACACACGTACCCGATCCCCGGGGGGTTCCAAGTTTTTTGGACAAGGTTCTTGCACAATCTCCCAGCTCACGCCCGACGCGACGGTCGCGTGTCACCTGCCGTTTCCCCGTCGTTTCCCAGCCGGACACCTGCCGCGCGACAGCCGGCCGGCGGCCGTCCGGTATCCGGCGGGGCGGCCGTCCGGGCTGGTCACGCCCGCACGCGGCGCCCGGCACAGCGGGTGCGGCCCGGTCCGGCCGGGGGCACGATGGCGGCATGCTGCTGGCACGGCTCGCCGAGGTGTCCCGGGACGTGGCCGACGCCTCCGCGCGGTCCCGTAAGACCGAACTCCTCGCCGGGCTCTTCGCGGACACCGCGCCCGACGAGGCCGCCCGTGTCGTCTCCTATCTCTCCGGACGGCTGCCCCAAGGCCGGATCGGGATCGGCTGGAGCGCCCTGAAGGACCGCCCGCCGCCGGCCGCGGAACCCACCCTGACGGTCGCCGCCCTCGACGCCGCGCTGACCGGGATCGCCGCGGCGACCGGGCCCGGCTCCCGGGCCGTACGCGCCCGCGAACTGACCGGGCTGCTGGCCGCCGCGACCGCGCCCGAGCAGGAGTTCCTCACCCGGCTGCTGCTGGGGGAGGTACGGCAGGGCGCGCTCGACGCCGTCGCCTCGGAGGCCGTCGCGCGGGCCGGCGGGGCCGCGCCCGGGGCCGTACGCCGGGCCGTGATGCTGGACGGGTCGCTGCCGCGGGTCGCCGCCGCGCTCCTCGCCGACGGGCCCGCCGCACTCGGCCGGTTCCGGCTGCGCGTCGGCCGGCCCGTGCTACCGATGCTGGCGCATACCGCGGCCTCCGTCACCGAGGCCGTCACGACTCTCGGCACCGTCTGCGCGGTCGAGGAGAAACTTGACGGAATCCGGGTGCAGGTCCACCGCGAAGGATCCGCGGTACATGTCTTCACCCGGTCGCTCGACGACATCACGGACCGGCTGCCGGAAGTGGTCACGGCGGCCCTGGGCGCGGCCGGGGACGGGTTCGTCGTCGACGGCGAGGTCATCGCCCTGGACCCGGCGGGCCGCCCCGTCCCGTTCCAGCGGATCGCCGCCCGGGTCGGGTCCCGCGCCGATGTCGCGGCGGCCCGGGCCGCCCTGCCCCTGACCCCGGTCTTCTTCGACGTACTCGCCGCCGACGGCGAGGAGACCCTCGATCTGCCGGGCGCCGACCGCCGTACCGTACTCGCCGGGCTCTTCCCCGGGCCGTCGCTGGTCCGCCGGCTGGTCGTCACCGACCCGGCCGACCCCGCCGAACGGGCCGCCGCCGAGGACTTCCTCGCCGACGTCCTGGCCCGCGGCCACGAAGGGGTCCTGGTGAAGGCCGAGGACGCGCCCTACGCCGCGGGCCGCCGCGGCCGCTCCTGGCTCAAGGTGAAACCCGTCCACACCCTCGATCTGGTGGTGCTCGCCGCCGAACGGGGCCACGGCCGCCGTACCGGTCTGCTCTCCAACCTCCACCTCGGCGCCCGGGGCGCCGACGGCTCCTTCGTGATGCTCGGGAAGACCTTCAAGGGCCTCACGGACGAGATGCTGCGATGGCAGACCGGGCGACTGGGCGAGTTGGCGGTCTCCGACGACGGGTTCACCGTACGGGTCAGGCCCGAGCTGGTCGTCGAGATCGCGTACGACGGCGTCCAGCGCTCGTCCCGCTACCCGGCGGGCGTCACCCTGCGGTTCGCCCGGGTGGTGCGCCACCGCCCCGACAAGACGGCCGCCGACGCCGACACCGTCGAACGGGTCCTCGGCACCCCCGGGACCGGCGGGCCACCGGCGCCGGACGGGCCGGGCGGTTGATACTGCGCCGGTACGGGGAAGCATCCCCGCCGCGGCCCGTAGGCCCGTACACCCGTATCCCGTACGTCGCGGGCCCGCGCCCGCGCCCCGCATACCGCGGGCCGCGGCCCGCCGCCGACGAGAGGAACCCGCCGTGCCCGCAGAACCCCTCACCGACCGGGAGATCGAGGACCGGCTGCGCGACCTGACCGGCTGGTCCGTCGCCGACGGCCGCCTCACCCGGCGCTACCGGCTCGCCTCCCACTTCGCGGCGGCCGCCTTCACCCTCCATGTCGCCCGCGTCCAGGACGAGCTGAACCACCACTCCGATCTGACCCTGGGATACGACACGGTGACCGTCGCCGTCAGCACCCATGACGCGGGCGGCGCCGTGACCGGCAAGGACTTCGACCTCGCCCGCCGGATCCACGACGCGGCGCCCGCCCACGGAGCGGACTGAGGGACCGCTCCGGCGCACCGTCAGTTCCCGCCGCCCCACTCCCGGTCGGCGAACTCGGCGAAGTCGCGCGGCTCCCGGCCGATGACCTCCCGCACCCCGTCCGTCGTGCTCGCGTTGTGCCCGTCCAGCAGCATCACGAAGAGGTCGGCGACCCAGGCCGCGTCCGCCTCCGGGAGCCCCGCCTGCCGGAGCGCGTCCCGGTACGCCTCGCCCGGCACCGGGACATAGACGACCCCGCGCCCCGACGCCCGGGAGATCTCCGCCGCCACCTCCGCGAAGGTCAGCAGCCGCGGCCCGGTGACCTCGTACGTCCGACCGCTGTGCCGGTCCTCGACGAGGGCCGCCACCAGCACGTCCGCCAGGTCCTCGGCGTCGATGAACGGCTCGGCGGTCTCCCCGGCCGGGAAGACGATCTCGCCCCGGTCGAGCCCCTCCGCCATCGGGCCCTCACTGAAGTTCTGCGCGAAGAACGACGCCCGCACCACCGTGAGCGGTACGCCCGACTCGCGCAGCGCCTTCTCCGACGCCACCGCGTCCGGCTCGCCCCGTCCCGAGAGGAGCACCAGACGGCGCACCCCGGCGTCGGCGGCCGCCCGGCCGAAGGCCCGCAGCGCCTCGGGCGCGCCGGGCGCCGCCAGGTCGGGGAAGTAGTTGACGTAGGCCAGGTCGGCGCCCTTGAGCGCCGGGGCCCAGGTCGCCGGGGCCGTCCAGTCGAAGACGGTGTCCCCGGTACGGGACCCGGCCCGGACGGTCAGGCCCGCCGCCGTCAGCCGTGCCGCGACCCGGTGCCCGGTCTTCCCGGTCGCCGCCGTCACCAGGACCGTCGCGGGCGTGTTCTGCGTGTTCTGTGTCATGCCCCCAGCCTGGCGGTCGCGGGCCCGGCCCTCCATGCGTCAGGGACTCAGCGGCATACGCGTTCGTCTCAGCCTCCTCCCCGGTGCGCGGCTCCCGTCCCGCCGTGTTCCGGCCGCGGTGGCTCTACCCTGAACGGATGGACGTACTCGCCGGACTGCTGGACGGCCCCCGGGCCAGGGGCGCCTTCCTGCTGCGGATGGTGATGGAGCCGCCGTGGTCGGTACGGGTCGAGGACCGGGCGCCGCTGACCCTGATGTGCGCCACGGAGGGCGCGGCCTGGATCGTTCCCGACGAGGGCGAGCCGGTGCTGCTGCGCCCCGGCGACGCGGCCATCGTCCGCGGCCCCGCCCCGTACACCGTCGCCGACCACCCCGACACCCCGCCGGGCGCCCTGATCGGCCCCGGCGGCGCCTGCCGCTCGCCGTGGGGCGAGCCCCTCCACGAGACCCTGGCGATGGGCGTGCGGACCTGGGGCAACGACCCCGGCGGCCGGGATGTGATGCAGATCGGGACCTACCCCATGGCGGGCGAGGTCGACGCGCGGCTGCTCGCCGCCCTGCCGCCGCTCGCGCATCTCACGGCCGACGAGTGGACCTGCCCCCTCCTCCCACTGCTGGAGGACGAGATCGGCAAGGACCAGCCGGGGCAGAGCGTGATGCTGGACCGGATGCTCGATCTGCTGCTGGTGGTGGCGCTGCGCTCCTGGTTCTCCCGGCCCGAGGCGCACGCCCCGGCCTGGTACCGGGCCATGGGCGACCCCGTCACCGGGCAGGCCCTGCGGCTGATGCGGGACGACCCGGCCCATCCGTGGACGGTGGCGTCGCTCGCCGCCAAGTGCGGGGTGTCCCGCGCGGGCCTCGCCCGCCGCTTCCACGAACTGGTGGGAGAGCCCCCGATGGCCTATCTGACCCGGCTGCGCCTCGATCTCGCGGCCGATCTGCTGCGGCAGTCGGACGCGACCGTCGACGCGATCGCCCGGAAGGTCGGCTACAGCGGCTCCTTCGCCCTGAGCGCGGCCTTCAAACGGGTCCGCGGCATCAGCCCCCAGGAGTACCGGAACAGCGGCCTTCCGGCCCATGCCGGTGCGGTGTCCGGCTGAACCGGGGTTTGCCGAAGTCGCAACAAAGTTCGCCGGAACGGCGACGGCGGGTCACTCTGTCCGCATGAGCCGAAACGATCACCAGGGCCCGGCCCGCCACGGGCACCACCACGACAGCACCCGGATCGACTGGAACGTCATGACGCCGCTGCTGGAGCAGGGCGCCGAGCTGAACGGACCCCTGTACCGCGAGGCCGCCGGCTGGCTCGCGGGGCAGATCCCGGCGGGCGCGGTCCGCCGGGTACTGGACGTCGGCAGCGGACCCGGCGTCCTGACCGCCCTGCTCGCCGAGGTCTTCCCGTACGCCGAGGTCGTCGCCGTCGACGCCACGCCCGAGCTGCTGGACCGGGCCGCCGAACGGGCCGTCCGGACCGGCTACGGCGACCGCTTCCGGGCCGTACACGCCGAACTCCCCGACGGTCTCGGCGCCCTGGGCACGGCCGATGTGATCTGGGCCGGCGACTCCCTCCACCACATCGGCGACCAGCGCGCGGCCCTGGCGGGACTGGCCGGACTGCTGCGGCCCGGCGGGCTGCTCGCCGTCGTCGAGGGCGGACTGCAGCCCCGTCATCTGCCGCGGGACATCGGCATCGGACGGCCCGGTATCGAAGCCCGGATCGACGGCGCGCACAGCCTCTGGTTCGCCGAGATGCGGGCGGCCCTGCCCGGCGTCAAGGACGAGCCGGAGGACTGGCGGGCGATGCTGGCGGGCGTGGGCCTGACCGCGGGCGGGACCAAGTCCTTCCTGCTCGACCTGCCCGCGCCGCTGCCCGAGACGGCGCGGGAGCACGTGGCCCAGGCCCTGGCCCGGCGGCGCGAGTCGGCCGAGCCGTATCTGGACGAGGACGACCTCAAGGTGATCGACCGGCTGCTGGACCCGGACGACCCGCAGGGGCTCGCGACCCGGCCCGATGTCTTCCTGCTGGCCGCGCGGACGGTCCACACCGGCCGCCGCGGCTGACGCAGCGCCCGCCGACGGGGGAGCCGCGTCACACGGGGTCGAGCCGCCACTGCTGGTGCGCCCCGTCGGTGTCCTCCCACTGCTGGACCCGGGCCCCCGGCTCCCCGCTGCCGTCGGCGACCTCCAGCAGCAGCCCGCTGACGAAGCTGACGACCGCGTACGTCCCGGGCGCCTCCACCAGGGATTCGATGACCCATTCCTGGGCGCCGAAGTTGTTCGGGCGCCACTGCTGGATCCGGGCACCGTTCTCGGTGGAGGCGTCGGCGACGTCGAGGCGTTTGCCGCTCGCGGCGTTCACGAAGTGGTGGAGACCGTTGCCGTTCGGCACCGGTTCGACCAGCCACTGCTGGACCGGCTCCCCGGTCTCCACCGCCTGCTGGACGACCGCGCCGCTCCCCTTGACCCCGCCGTACACCTCCAGGACGAGCCCGCTGCCGACATTGCGCAGCAGATATCTGCCCGGTGTGAAAGCCCCGCTCAACGTCCCGTACCCCTCGTTCGTGATCCGATGACCGATCGTACGAGAAGCCGGGCGCGCCGTGCCGCCCGCGCCCGGGCGGAGTTGTCCCTTCAGCCGAAGGCCGCCGGGTCGGGGCCCAGGCGCCGTCCCTCGTCCAGCGCCGCGAAGGCCGCCAGGTCGTCGTCGTCGAGTTCGAAGCCGAAGACGTCGATGTTCTCCCGGATCCGGGACGGCGTCACCGACTTCGGGATGACCACATTCCCCGTCTGGAGGTGCCACCGGAGCACCACCTGTGCCGGGGTGCGGTCGTGCTTGCGCGCCACCGTGGCCACGGCGGGCACCGTCAGCAGCCCCTTGCCCTGGCCCAGCGGGGACCAGGCCTCGGTGACCACACCGTGCCGCTGGTGCGCGGCCCGCGACGCGGCCTGCTGGAACTGGGGGTGCAGCTCGATCTGGTTGACCGCCGGGACCACCGAGCTCTCCCCGACCAGCCGGTCCAGATGCTCGGGCAGGAAGTTCGACACGCCGATCGCACGGGCCCGGCCCTCGGCGAGGATCTTCTCGAAGGCGCGCCAGGTCTCCACGTACCGGTCCCGCTGCGGTACCGGCCAGTGGATGAGATACAGGTCGACGTAGTCGGTGCCGAGGCGGGCCAGGGACGCGTCGAAGGCGCGCAGCGCGGCGTCGTACCCCTGGTCGGAGTTCCAGAGCTTGGTGGTGACGAACAGCTCGCCGCGGGGCACCCCGGAGGCCGCGATGGCCTGTCCGGTGCCCGTCTCGTTCTCGTACACGGCGGCCGTGTCGATACTGCGGTACCCGGCCTCGATGGCCGTACCGACCGCCCGTACCGCCTCGTCGTCGGGGACCTGCCAGACACCGAACCCGAGCCGGGGCATCTCGACGCCGTTGTTCAGGGTGATGGTGGGGACCTTGCTCACGTGGGACGCGTCCTTGTCTGCTCGGGGGATCCGCCGGGGGCGCCGGGCCGTCACCCGGGGGCGTATCCCCTCATGGAACGGGATCGGCCCCGGGTCGGCATGTCCGGCGCCCGCCGGAACGCCCCCGACCCTCCCACGGGACGGGCGGCGGCCCGGCGGCGGGGCCGCCCGCTCCCCGTCCCGTATCGCGGCCCCCGCCCGCGCCGCCGGTCAGGTGAGCGCGGGCATGATCCGGTCGTGGATCAGCCGCAGCTGCTCCCGCGCCCCCGGCACTTCCGGCAGATCCCGGTCGGCGAACGCCTTCACCAGCGTCCGGTCCGTCACCCCGCAGATCAGATGGTTGACCCCGGCCGCCGCGATCTCGTCGCGGATCTTCGCCGCGCACTCCTCGGGCGTCCCCGACACCGAGAGCCGCTCGGTCACCTCCGGTGACGTCAGCTCGATACCGCGGGCCAGGTCCCCGGCCCTGATCGCGTCCACCACCGGCTTCAGCTCCGCCGGGTCCACCCCGTTGCGCCGGAGCTGTTCGTCGGACATCGCCGACGCGTAGATCCCCACCATGCTGCGCGCCGCCTCCCGGGCCGTGGCGGAATCCTCCGCCGTGGCGAAGACCACCCAGGCGCCGATGTCCAGGGATGCCACGTCCCGGCCCGCCCGTTCGGCACCGATCCGCAGATGCTCCACCATGTAGGCGTACGCCTCCCGGGTGTAGCTCAGCGCGTGGTGGCAGCCGTCGGAGAGCTCCCCGGCGGCCTCGAAGGTACGCGGCCCCCGCATCCCGCCGAGTTTCAGCGGTACCCGCTCCTGCACCGGCCGGGCGAAGGTGAACAGACCGTCGTAGGAGTAGAACTCGCCGTCGAAGGTGATGGTCCCCTCGTCCAGCAGGGTCCGCACCACATGCAGGGCCTCCTTGGTCCGCGACAGCGGCTTCATCCCGGCCGGATCGATCCGGTACTGCTCCAGCAGCCCGGTGTTCCCGCTCGACAGCACCGCCTCGGCCCGCCCGCCCGACACCTCGTCGAGCGTGGCCAGCGCCTGCGCCACATGGGTCGGCTCCCGCAGCAGCATCGGCGAGACGCTGGGCCCGAGCCGGATCGACCGGGTCCGGCCCGCGGCCGCCGCGAACAGCACCCACAGGTCCTTGTGCCAGGTCTCGTCGGCCGCGTAGCAGGCGTAGAACCCCAGCTCGTCGGCGAGTTCGATGGTCTCGATGGCGTCCGCGACGGCATGGTCGGGGAGGAGCGCGTAGCTGAATTTCATGCGGGCATTGTGGGAGCGGTGACAGGGCCCCGCCATCGGACTCGTCGCTTTCCGGCCGGTTCTCGCCGTTCCTCCCGTTCCTTCCGTCCCTTGCGCCCCACCCGTCTGCCGCCGTGATGGTGCCGTCGCCCGCGAGGACCAAAGGCCGCGGCCCGGTATCCGCCGGCGCGGGGCGCTCGGGCACACTGGCCGGTGTGGTGAGAATCGTGACGTGGAACGTGTGGTGGCGCTTCGAGGATCCGCTACGGCGCCGGGATGCCGTGCTCGCCGTGCTGCGGGAGCTGGAGCCCGATGTGGTCACCCTCCAGGAGGCGTGGTCCGACGGCGGCGGCGACTGTCTCGCCGGGTGGCTCGGCGCCGAACTGGGGTTGCGGGCCGAGTTCGCGCCGTACGGCGAGCCGGACCGCTGGCACGGGCGCGCCCCCGCCGAGCGGGCGTACGACGTCGGACTCGCCGTCCTGAGCCGTTGGCCCGTACGCCACCGGGAGGTGGCGCCCCTGCCCGCCCCGGGCAGTACGGACGACGGGCGGATCGCCCTGCACACCCTGATCGGGACACCCACCGGCGACCTGCCCCTGTTCACCACGCATCTCAACTCCTCGCCCCATGAGTCGGCCGTACGGTGCGCCCAGGTCAGGGCCCTCGGCGAACTGGTCGTACGGCGCGGCGCGGGACATGCCTTCCCGCCGGTCGTGACCGGCGACTTCAACGCCCTGCCCGACGCGGACGAGATGCGGCTCCTGGGCGGTATCCGGACCGCGCCCGCCGCCGGACGGCTGCTGCTCCTCGACGCCTGGGAGCACTACGCCGACCCGGCGGCACCCGACGCCACCTGGGACGCCGCCAATCCGTACGTCGCCCGGGGCTTTCCGCTCAGCGCCCGGATCGACTACGTGCTCGTCGGCCCGCCGGGACCCGGCCGCCCCGGCCGGGTGCGGACCGTACGGCGGGCCGGTGACGGGCCCGTGGACGGGGTCTGGCCCTCCGACCACGCCGCCGTCGTCGCCGATCTGCACCCGGACGCCGTACGGCCGTGACACCCCGCCGACGAGCGGCGGGTACGGCTCCCCGGTACGCCGGGGAGCCCCGTCCCCGGTAGAGCCCTGTCACCGGTAGAGCGCGTCGACCTCCGCCGCGTACGCCTCCTCTATCGCGTGCCGACGCAGCTTCAGGGACGGGGTGAGCAGCCCCTGCTCCTCCGAGAAGGGGTAGGCCAGGATCCGGAACGTCCGGATCGACTCGGCCTGGGACACCAGCGTGTTGGCCGTCACCACGGCCCGCCTGATCTCCTTCTCCAGCTCCGGGTCGCGGACGAGGTCGGCCGGTGACAGCGGTGGCTGACGGCGCATCGCCAGCCAGTGGTCCACGGCCTCCTGGTCCACGGTGATCAGCGCCGCCACGAACGGCCGGTCGTCGCCCACCACCAGACACTGCGACACCAGCGGATGGCTCCTGACCCGTTCCTCCAGCGCCAGCGGCGACACGCTCTTGCCGCCCGAGGTGACCAGGACCTCCTTCTTCCGGCCGCTGATCGTCAGATAGCCGTCGTCGTCGAGCGACCCGAGGTCGCCGGTCGCCAGCCAGCCGTCGTGCAGCACCTCGTCCGTCGCGGCCGGATCGGAGTGGTACCCGGCGAAGACGTGCGGGCCGCGCAGCCAGATCTCGCCGTCCTCCGCGATATGGACGGTCGTCCCCGGCACGGGCCGCCCGACCGTGCCGTACTTGATCCGCCCCGGCGGGTTGCCGGTCGCCGCGCCCGTGGTCTCGGTGAGTCCGTACCCCTCCAGGATCGTGATGCCCGCGCCCTCGAAGAAGAGCCCCAGCCGCCGGTCCATCGCCGAACCCCCGGACATGGCGTGCCGCACCCGGCCCCCGAACGCCTCCCGCAGCTTGGCGTAGACCGACCGGTCCAGCATCTGGTGCTGTACCCGCAGCGCCGCCGACGGGCCGGGCCCGAGGCCGAAGGCCCGCTGTTCGAGACACTCCGCGTACCGTACGGCCACCTCCACGGCCCGGTCGAAGGCGGCCAGCCTGCCCTCGCGCTCCGCCCGGCGCCGGGCCGAGGCGAAGACCTTCTCGAAGACGTACGGCACGGCGAGGACGAACGTGGGCCGGAACCCCGCCAGATCCGTCAGCAGCGGCTCGCCGGTGACCGCGGGCTGGTGGGCCAGCCTGACCCCGTGGCGTACCGCCGCGACCTGCACGATCCGGCCGTAGACATGCGCCAGCGGCAGAAACAGCAGGGTCGACGGCGCATCGCCGCCCTTGCCGCGGAACGCGGGCGCCCAGTGGAGGGCCAGCGTGTCGCACTCGAACATGAGATGGGCATGGGTGATCACACAGCCCCGGGGCCGGCCGACCGTGCCCGAGGTGTAGACGACGGTCGCCGTGGAGTCCGGGGTCACCGCCCGCCGGTGCCGGTGCACCACCTCGTCCGCGATCCGCTCCCCGGCGGCGGTCAGATCGTCGACCACGCCCGCGTCCAGCTGCCAGAGCCGTTTCAGCAGCGGCAGCCGCGCGATCACCGACCCTATGGTCATCGCGTGGTCCTCGTGCTCCACGAGGGCGGCGGAGACCTCGGCGTCCTGCAGTATCCAGAAGACCTGCTCACGGGAGGACGTCGGATAGATCGGGACGGACTGGGCGCCGACGGTCCACAGCGCGAAGTCGAAGAGGGTCCACTCGTAGCGCGTACGGCACATCAGCGCGACCCGGTCGCCGAACCGCACACCGTCGGCTATCAGGCCCTTCGCGAGGGCGAGCACCTCGTCGCGGAAGCGCTCCGCTGTCACCTCCTCCCAGGATCCCGTCGCGTCCTTGCGGCAGAGGGCGACCCGCTCGGGAACCCGGTCGGCGCGGTCGAACACCGCGTCGGCCAGTCCACCGATCAGCGGGGGCGCGTCGAGCGGGGGGACAGTGAACTCGCGCAATGGCTGCTCCTTGTGGCGCTCCGCACAGCGCCGCGACCGTACCCCACGGATCAGCCCCTGGCGACGGCCTTGCAGAACTTTGAACCAATGGCGTCGGCGCAGGTCAGGCCGGGGAAGGCGGGGAATACGGAGGGCATGGGCGGCATTCGCCCCGCTCGGCGGCCCGCGTGGGACGAAATCTCCACGGAATCCGACCCGTCGGGACACTCCCGCTTTGCCGAGCTTTACCTCCCGTTGGGGCGCACAGCGGGATATACGGGGGCGCGCGTTCCCGCTCGTACGCCCTGGTGGTGTGCGGCGCGGATCGGGGCGCACACCACCCGATCCAGGGCAGGTCCGGGTCAGGTTCCGGATCAGTCCTCCGCGCCGTCGACGGCGATCCGCTCCGTCCCCGTGTAGATGTTCATCCGCTCGCCGCGCAGAAAGCCCACCAGTGTCAGCCCGGACTCCGCCGCCAGGTCCACCGCGAGCGACGACGGCGCGGATACCGCCGCCAGCGCCGGGATCCCGGCCATCACCGCCTTCTGGACCAGCTCGAACGAGGCCCGCCCCGACACCAGGAGGATCGTGCGGGACAGCGGCAGGCCGTCGTTCCGCAGCGCCCGGCCGACCAGCTTGTCCACCGCGTTGTGCCGCCCCACGTCCTCCCGGACGTCCAGCAGCTCACCGGTCTCCGAGAACAGACCGGCCGCGTGCAGCCCGCCGGTGGCGTCGAAGACCCGCTGGGCGGCCCGCAGCCGGTCCGGCAGCCCCGCGAGCAGCGCCGGGGTGAGCCACCCCCGGGGCCCGTCGGCGATCGGGAACCTGGTCCTGGTCCGGACGGCGTCGAGACTCGCCTTGCCGCACAGACCGCACGACGACGTGGTGTACACATTGCGCCGCAGCTGGAAGTCGGGCAGCGGGACACCCGGCGCGAGCTTCACATCCACCACGTTGTAGGTGTTCACGCCCTCCGCCGTCGCCCCCGCGCAGTACAGGACCCGCGTCACGTCTCCCGCCGCCCCGATGACGCCCTCACTCACCAGGAAACCGGTGGCGAGGGCGAAGTCGTCGCCGGTGGGGGTGCGCATCGTGATCGCCAGCGGTTCGCCGTTCAGCCGGATCTCCAGCGGCTCCTCGGCGACCAAGGTGTCGGGCCGGGTGGACACGACACCGTCCCTGATCCGGAGGGTCCGGCGGCGCTCGGTGACCCGTCCCATGGGTGATCACTCCCGATGTCGTCGATACGAAGCGTTGCGCGGACCATTCTCCGGTACGCGCTCCGCGGCCCGCGCCGGGTGCCGTACCGTCTCCGATGGAGGCGCCCTCCGGCTCGTTCCGCCGCTCCTTTGGACCCCGAACGGACCCCGCACGGACCCCGAACGGACCCCGCACGCTGCGTACGCCGTATCGGCTCCTTCGGAAAGCTACAGAAAACCGGGGGCGAATCCTGTCGGATCACCCGCCGTCGTACCAGGTGGTAGCCCCGAAAACTGGGGGTTCGACCGCCGTGGAAAGGGACACCCGCCGATGACCGGATCGCGTATCGCGTCACTGGGGCATCACCAGCCCGCGTCCGTGCTCACCAACGAGGACCTCGCGGCCCTCGTGGACACCAGTGACGAGTGGATCCGCTCCCGGGTGGGCATCCGCACCCGGCACCGCGCGGGCGACGACGAGCCCGTGGACGACCTGGCGGCGGGGGCCGCGGCGAAGGCGCTGGCCGGGGCCGGGCTCGCCCCCGACGACGTGGACCTGGTCCTGGTGGCCACCTCCACCGCGATCGACCGCTCCCCGAACACGGCCGCCCGGGTCGCCGCCCGGCTCGGTATGAGCTCGCCCGCCGTGATGGACCTCAATGTCGTCTGTGCCGGGTTCACCCACGCCCTGGCCACCGCCGACCACGCGATCCGCGCCGGTTCCGCCCGGCGGGCGCTGGTGATCGGCGCCGACAAGATGACCGCGGTCACCGACTGGACCGACCGCACCACCTGCGTGCTGACCGGCGACGGCGCGGGCGCCGCCGTCCTGGAGGCGGTGGACGGCGACGGCGAGCCCGGTATCGGTCCCGTGCTGTGGGGATCGGTCCCCACGATGGGGAACGCCGTACGGATAGAAGGAACCCCGCCGCGGTTCGCCCAGGAGGGCCAGACGGTCTACCGCTGGGCCACCACGCAGCTGCCGCCGATCGCCCGGCAGGTCTGCGAGCGCGGCGGTGTCGACCCCGTCGATCTCGCGGCCGTCGTCCTCCACCAGGCCAATCTGCGGATCATCGAGCCGGTGGCCCGCCGGATCGGCGCGGTGAACGCGGTGGTCGCCCGCGATGTCGTGGACTCCGGCAACACCTCCGCCGCCTCGATCCCGATGGCGTTCTCCAAGCTCGTGGAGCGGGGCGAGATCACCACCGGTGACCCGGTGCTCCTCTTCGGCTTCGGCGGCAACCTCTCGTACGCGGGCCAGATCGTCCGCTGCCCCTGATCCTCCCCGCTCCCCGACTTCCGCTCCCCGACCCCGCCACTCGGGGTCCGGCCCGCGCGCGCCGGGCGATTCCGGCCCCGGCGGGGCCGTCGCCCGGCAGACTGGCCGCATGGTGATGCGGAGCGCCGGGCTGGTGCTGTACCGGGAACGGGACGGGCGGACCGAGGTCCTCATCGGTCATATGGGCGGGCCCCTCTGGGCGAACAAGGACGAACGGGCCTGGTCGTTCCCGAAGGGGCAGTACGGGGACGACGAGACGCCCAGGGCGGCGGCCCGGCGCGAGTTCGAGGAGGAGCTGGGGATCGCCCCGCCCGACGGCGGCTGGCGCGACCTGGGGGAGGCGCGCCAGCCCAACGGGAAGATCGTCACGCTCTGGGCGGTGGCGGGCGATCTCGATCCGGAGCTGATCGAGCCGGGCGGCTTCACCATGGAGTGGCCGCCGCACTCCGGCCGGATCCAGTTGTACGACGAGATCGACCGGGTGGCGTGGGTGGACCCGGCGAAGGCCCGCCGACTCCTGGTCGCGGGGCAGGTGGTCTTCCTCGACCGACTGGCCGCGCTGACGGGCGAGGCCGGCACCGCCTCCGCCCCCGATGTCCCCGACACTCCCGGTGCCGACAGCGACAGCGATGGCAAGGGCGAGCGCGACGACGAGGCCGGATCGGGCGGGCCGAGGTGAGGGGCGTACGGCCAGGAGGTGCGATCGTCCTTGCACGCCCCCGCCTTTGTCCCGTGCGTGGAGAAAGTTGCCATGGAACTCTGCTCAAGTTCTTCCCCCTTGGAGAAAGCGCTGCTACGTTCCCCTCGAAAGACGAAAGCCTGATCCATCAGGACCGAGGGGTCCCCACGCCGTCGGCCGGGGGAGGGGAGGGGCATTGAGACGCATGACCGCTCGACCCGCGAACGCGCACCAAGCACGGCTGCTCAGGCTGCTGCGCGACGAGGGGCCCAGCTCCCGGGCCCAGCTCGGCGATCTGGTGGACCTCTCCCGCTCCAAACTGGCCGTCGAGGTCGACCGGCTGCTGGAGACCGGTCTCGTCGTCGCGGACGGTCTGGCCGCCTCCCGCGGTGGGCGCCGCTCCCACAACATCCGGCTCGCCCCCGAACTCCGCTTCCTGGGTGTCGACATCGGCGCGACCTCGGTCGATGTCGCCGTCACCAACGCCGAACTGGAGGTACTGGGCCACCTCAACCACCCGATGGACGTCCGCGACGGCCCGGTCGCGGTCTTCGAGCAGGTCCTGGCGATGGCCGCCAAGCTGAAGGCCACCGGTCTCGCCGAGGGCTTCGACGGCGCGGGCATCGGGGTCCCCGGACCCGTCCGCTACCCCGAGGGCGTCCCGGTCGCGCCGCCCATCATGCCCGGCTGGGACGGTTTCCCGGTCCGGGAGGCGCTCAGCCAGGACCTGGGCTGTCCGGTCATGGTCGACAACGATGTGAACCTGATGGCCATGGGCGAACAGCACGCCGGAGTGGCCCGCTCCGTCGGGGACTTCCTCTGCGTCAAGATCGGTACGGGTATCGGCTGCGGCATCGTCGTCGGCGGCGAGGTCTACCGCGGGACCACCGGCAGCGCCGGGGACATCGGCCATATCCAGGTCGACCCCTACGGCCGGGCCTGCGCCTGCGGCAACAAAGGCTGTCTGGAGGCCCACTTCAGCGGTGCCGCGCTCGCCCGCGACGCCGAGGAGGCGGCCCGCGCCGGACGCTCACCCGAACTCGCCGAACGACTCGCCGCCTCGGGCCGGCTGACCGCCGTGGACGTGGCCGCCGCCGCGTCCGCCGGGGACACCGCCGCCCTGGAGCTGATCCGCGAGGGCGGCAACCGCGTCGGCCAGGTCATCGCGGGTCTCGTCAGCTTCTTCAACCCGGGTCTCGTGGTGATCGGCGGCGGGGTGACCGGTCTCGGTCACAATCTGCTCGCCGCCGTCAGGACCCAGGTCTACCGCCGGTCGCTCCCTCTGGCCACCGGCAACCTCCCCATCGTCCTGGGGGAGCTGGGCGCCGTCGCCGGAGTCATCGGCGCGGCCCGGCTCATCAGCGACCACCTGTTCTCGCCGGCCTGATCCCGGCGCCGTACGACCGGCACGACGGAACCACCCGTACGACCCCGCCCGCACCACCACGCGACACTCGCGCACCACACAGCACCCGAGCCGCGCGACACAACCGCACAGCCCGTCCGTCCGTCCGCCCGTCATCCACCCTCACCCTCACCTCACCCGACGAAACCCCGTCCGCGCACCACCGGGAACAGCCCGGTCGTGCCGTTGGTAACACGTGCCACCACGCGGCCTCCACCCTCGTACCACCCCATCGGCCGGGACCGGCACACTCCCGCGCGCGCCCGCCGACCGGTCACCCCGGCGGACCGCGCCCCCGTACCGCACGAGCCCCCCCACACGTACCAGACGCACGCCGTTCAGCATCGCGTCCCGCGCACGACGCGCCCCCGCGCCCGCGCGGCGGCCGTACCCGCCGAGGGGATTAGCCATGGCACCAGAACCGCCCTTGCTCACCATGTCCGGGATCACCAAGTCGTTCCCCGGCGTCCGCGCGCTCGACGGCGTGGACCTGGAGGTCGCGGCCGGTGAGGTCCACTGCCTCCTCGGCCAGAACGGCGCGGGCAAGTCCACCCTGATCAAGGTGCTCGCCGGGGTCCACCAGCCCGACGACGGCACCATCACCTGGCGCGGCGACGCCGTCCGGCTGCGCTCCCCGATCGCCGCCATGCGGCTCGGTATCGCCACCATCTACCAGGAACTCGACCTGGTCGAGGGCCTGTCCGTGGCCGAGAACGTCCACCTCGGACACGAACCCACCGCCGCCGGGTTCGTGATCAGAGGCGGTGTGGCCAGGACCGCCACCGCCCGACTGCTCCAGCGCCTGGGCCATCCGGAGATCGACCCGGCCGCCCCGGTCGGCCGGCTCTCCGCCGCCCAGCAGCAGATCGTCTCCATGGCCCGCGCGCTCTCCCACGACGTACGCCTGATCGTGATGGACGAGCCGTCCGCCGCCCTCGACCCGGACGAGGTCGCCAACCTCTTCCGGATCGTCGCCGACCTCACCGCCGACGGCGTCGCGGTCGTCTACATCTCGCACCGTCTTGAGGAGATCCGCCGGATCGGCGACCGGGTCACCGTCCTCAAGGACGGCCGGGCCGTCGCCGGGGGACTGCCCGCCGAATCGACCCCGACGAACGAGGTCGTCGCCCTGATGACCGGCCGCAAGGTCGAGTACGTCTTCCCGCCCAGGCCCGAGACCCCCGCCCCGGCCGGCGCCGAACCCGTGCTGCGGGTCGAAGGGCTCACCCGGGCCGGTGAGTTCGCCCCCGTCGACCTCGAACTGCGCCCCGGGGAGATCGTCGGCCTCGCCGGACTCGTCGGCTCGGGCCGCTCCGAGATCCTGGAGACGATCTACGGGGCCCGGAAGCCCGACGCCGGACGCGTCCTGGTCGAAGGACGCCCCCTGCGCCCCGGCAGCGTCCGGGCCGCCGTCACCGCCGGGATCGGCCTCGCCCCCGAGGAGCGCAAGGCCCAGGGCCTGCTGCTGACCGAGTCCGTCACCCGTAACGTCTCCGTCTCCACACTCTCCCGGTTCGCCCGCGCCGGCTGGATCGACAGGACCGCCGAACGCGCCGCCGCCCATCGGGCCGTCAAAGAGCTGTCCCTGCGCCCCGACAACCCGGACGTCCCCGTCCGTACCCTCTCCGGCGGCAACCAGCAGAAGGCCGTCCTCGCCCGCTGGCTGCTCCGCGGCTGCCGGGTCCTGCTCCTCGACGAGCCCACCCGGGGCGTCGACGTCGGCGCGCGGGCCGAGCTGTACGCCGTGATCCGGCGGCTGGCCGACGAGGGCCTCGCCGTACTCCTCGTCTCCAGTGAAGTGCCCGAGGTGCTGGGTCTCGCCGATCGCGTACTGGTGCTGCGCGAGGGCAGCGTCGTGCACACGGCCGACGCCCGCGACCTCGACGAACACCGAGTCCTCGATCTCGTGATGGAAGGAAACCCGACGGCATGACGCAGCCCGCATCCGCGGCGCGCCAGGACGCGCCGAGCCTCGTGAAGACACCACCGCCCGCGAAGAAGGGTTCCGGGCCGGCCGCCGGGCTGCGGCTCGACATCCGCAACCTCTCCCTCCTCGGCGTCCTCGCCGCCCTGATCGTCGTCGGCGGCACCACCAAGCCGGACGAGTTCCTCGCCATCAGCAATCTCCAACTGGTCCTCACCCAGGCGTCGATCATCGGTGTGGTCACCGTCGGTATGACATTCGTGATCACCAGCGGCGGGATCGACCTCTCCGTCGGCGCGATGGTGGCCCTGGCCTCCGTCTGGGCGACCACCGTCGCCACCCAGGAGTACGGCTTCGCGGGCATCCTCTTCACCGCGATCGCCGTCGGACTCGGCGCCGGACTCGTCAACGGGCTGCTCATCGCCTACGGCGGACTCGTCCCGTTCATCGCCACCATCGCGATGCTCGCCTCCGCCCGCGGCCTCGCCCTGGAGATCACCGACGGCAAGACTCAGATCGTCACCGTCGAATCCGTCCTCGACCTGGGCGTCAAGGACGCCTATGTGCTGGGGATCCCACCGCTGGTGCTGATCTTCGCCGCGGTCGTGGTGATCGGCTGGCTGGTGCTCAACCGGACCACGTTCGGCCGCCGCACCTTCGCCGTCGGCGGCAATCCCGAGGCCGCCAGGCTCGCCGGGATCGACGTCCGCCGCCAGCGGCTCTATCTCTATCTGCTCTCCGGACTGTGCTGCGGCATCGCCGCGTTCATGCTGGTCGTGCTCTCCGGCTCGGGCCAGAACACCAACGGCAACCTGTACGAGCTGGACGCCATCGCCGCGGCCATCATCGGCGGCACCCTGCTCAGCGGCGGTCGCGGCACCATCGTCGGCTCCGTACTCGGGGTCCTGATCTTCACCACGATCACCAACATTTTCGCCCTCAACAACCTGGAGACCGCCGTCCAGCAGATCGCCAAGGGGGCGATCATCGTCGTCGCGGTCCTGATCCAGCACCAGACCCTGCGCCGCCGCGGCGAGACCTGACCGGTCCCCGGCGCGCCCGCCCGTACCCCGTCTCCCGTACTCCGTCTCCCGTCTTCCGGCTTTCGTACCAACCCACCCTCACCACCCGCCCAGCCGAAGGGTCTGATCCGCCATGCCCGAATTCTCCGTACCGTCCCGCAGAGGACTCCTGTTCGGAACGGCCGCCGTCTCGGCCGGTGCCCTGCTCACCGGCTGTACCAGCAACGAGCCGGCCAAGAAGGAGTCCAACCCGGCCCCGGCCAACGCGCCCGTCGCCGACGACAAGCCGGGCAAGGCCGTGACCATCGGCTTCGCAGGCCCCCAGGCCGACCACGGCTGGCTCAACGCCATCAACGACAACGCCAAGGAACGGGCGAAGAAGTACGCCGACGTCACCCTGGAGATCACCGAGGGCTCCAACGACACCGCCGCCCAGATCGGCCAGGTGCAGACCCTCATCAACAAGAAGGTCGACGTCCTCGTCATCCTCCCCGCCGACGGCAAGGCCATGACCCGGATCGGTCTGGAGGCCATGAAGGCGGGCATCCCCGTCGTCAATCTGGACCGGGTCTTCGCCTCGCCCCAGGCGTACCGCTGCTGGATCGGCGGCGACAACTACGGCATGGGCCTCAACGCCGGGAACTACATCGGCGAGCGGCTCAAGGACAAGCCGAACGCCAAGGTCGTCGAGCTGGCCGGGGTGGACAACCTCGAACTCACCAAGCAGCGCACCCAGGGCTTCGACGACGCCCTGAAGAACTACCCCAACATCAAGAAGGTGGCCCGCCAGGCCGCCGACTTCACCGTCGAGTCGGGCCAGGCCAAGATGGCCCAGCTGCTCCAGGCCCAGTCCGACTTCGACGCCCTGTGGAACCACGACGACGACCAGGGCGTGGGCGCGCTGCGCGCCATCGCCCAGGCCGGGCGCAAGGACTTCATCATGGTCGGCGGCGCCGGGGCCAAGTCCGCCATGGACGCCATCAAGGCCGACAACAGCGTGCTGAAGGCGACCGTCCTCTACCCGCCGACGATGTCGGCGTCCGCCATCGACATCGCCCGCGCGGTGGCCCAGGGCAAGGGGGTGGGCGGGATGGCCGAGATGGAGATCCCGGCCTCGATCACCCTCTACTCCGCGGTCGTCACCAAGGACAACGTCGACCAGTACCTGCCCACCGGCTTCATCTGACCGGGCCGGCCCCATCGAGCAGAGCCGTTATCGCGACGAGGAGGAAATCCGTATGGAACACCAGGCCGCCGGGGACCCCGAGGGCGCCCCGCCGACGCTCGGCGTCGGCATGGTCGGATACGCGTTCATGGGCGCCGCCCACTCCCAGGGCTGGCGCAATGTGAGCCGCGTCTTCGACCTGCCGATCCGGCCGGTGCTCGCCGCGATCGCCGGACGCGATCCGTCCGGGGTCCGGGCCGCCGCCGAACGGCACGGCTGGGCGGCGGCGGAGACCGACTGGCGCGCCCTGATCGCCCGGGACGACGTCCACCTCGTCGACGTCTGCACGCCGGGCGACTCCCATGCGGAGATCGCGATCGCCGCCCTGGAGGCGGGCAAGCACGTGCTCTGCGAGAAGCCGCTGGCGAACTCGGTCGCGGAGGCGGAGGCCATGGCGGTGGCGGCCGAGGCCGCCGCCGCCCGCGGCCAGCTCGCCATGGTGGGCTTCAACTACCGGCGGGTCCCGGCCGTCGCCTACGCCCGCAGGCTGCTCGCCGAAGGACGGCTCGGGACCCTGCGCCATCTGCGGTTCACCTATCTCCAGGACTGGCTGGTCGACCCGGAGGTCCCGCTGACCTGGCGGCTGCGGAAGGAGCAGGCCGGCTCGGGGGCGCTCGGCGACCTCGGCGCCCATATCGTCGATCTGGCCCAGTATCTGGCGGGGGAGCGACTGGTCGGGGTGTCGGCGCTGTCCGAGACTTTTGTACGGGAACGCCCGCTGCTCGCGGGCGTGGCCACCGGCCCCCCGGGCGGCGGGTCCGGCGGCGCGGCGGGCCAGGAGCCCGCCCGCGGCGAGGTCACCGTGGACGACGCGGCGCTCTTCAACGGCCGGCTCGCGTCCGGGGCGCTGGCCTCCTTCGAGGCCACCCGGATGGCCGCGGGCCGCAAGAACGCCCTGCGGTTCGAGATCAACGGCGAGCTGGGGTCCCTCTCCTTCGATCTCGAACGCCTCAACGAACTGTTCTTCCACGACCACACGGAGCCCGCGGCCTCCGCCGGGTTCAAGCGCATCCTGGTCACCGAGGCCGACCACCCCTATCTGGCGGCGTGGTGGCCGCCGGGTCACGGTCTCGGCTACGAGCACTCCTTCACCCACCAGGCCCGGGACCTCGTCGAGGCGCTCGCGACCGGCACCGTACCCTCGCCGTCGTTCGCCGAGGGGCTCCAGGTGCAGCGGGTGCTGGCGGCCGTGGCGCGCAGCGCCGAGAACGACGCGGTCTACACCCCGGTGTGACCGGGCCGGGCCGGTCCGCCGGTCACGAGACGACGGCGGCGGGCGGCCGGGGCCGCCCCGCCGTTCCCCCGAGGATCAGGAAGGTCAGGACACCCTCATGCCACGTCCGTTCACGCTCTTCACCGGCCAGTGGGCCGATCTGCCGCTGGAGGAGGTGTGCCGGCTCGCCCGCGACTTCGGCTACGACGGGCTGGAGCTCGCCTGCTGGGGCGACCACTTCGAGGTCGACAAGGCGCTCGCCGACCCCGCGTACATCGAGGGCCGGCGCGCCCTGCTCGACCGGTACGGGCTCAAGTGCTGGGCGATCTCCAACCATCTGGTGGGCCAGGCCGTCTGCGATCACCCCATCGACGAGCGGCACCGCAATATCGTGCCCGCCCGGATCTGGGGCGACGGCGATCCCGAGGGTGTGAGGCGGCGGGCGGCGGCCGAGCTGAAGGACACCGCGCGGGCCGCGGCGGCCTTCGGTGTCGACACCGTCGTCGGCTTCACGGGCTCGTCGATCTGGTATCTGGTGGCGATGTTCCCGCCCGTCCCCGAGTCGATGATCGACCGGGGGTACGAGGACTTCGCGGAGCGCTGGAACCCGATTCTGGACGTCTTCGACGCCGAGGGGGTCCGGTTCGCCCACGAAGTCCATCCGAGTGAGATCGCCTACGACTACTGGACCACGCGCCGGGCCCTGGAGGCGGTCGACCACCGTCCGGCCTTCGGGCTCAACTTCGATCCCAGCCACTTCGTCTGGCAGGACCTGGACCCGGTCGGCTTCCTCTACGACTTCCGGGACCGGATCTACCACGTCGACTGCAAGGAGGCGCGGAAGCGGCTCGACGGCCGCAACGGGCGTCTCGGCTCGCATCTGCCGTGGGGCGATCCCCGGCGCGGCTGGGACTTCGTTTCGGCCGGACACGGCGACGTGCCGTGGGAGGACGTCTTCCGGATGCTGCGGTCGATCGGCTACGAAGGACCGGTCTCGGTGGAGTGGGAGGACGCGGGCATGGACCGGCTGACCGGCGCTCCGCAAGCGCTTACCGCCCTGAAGCGGTTCGATTTCGAGCCGCCCGCCGCCTCCTTCGACTCCGCTTTCGGCAGCGGCGACTGACCCGTCGCCGAGGGCGTCACCGCAGGTGAGCCCGGAGGTCATGGCCCGGCGGCCGATATCGCCGCCGGGTCGGTCCGAGCTGCCCTCATCCCCCTTTGTCCTGCGGTGGGGAAAAGTTGAAGTTCCCCGCCGCACAAGGGCTTTCCGTTCAGGACGAACCCGTCTACCGTCCCTGATGTGTACAGCCCCTAGGTGGTCCCCGGTGTGACGGCGCACTCCGGTTCCACGGTTTCCCGCCCGTACGACCGGTCCCTACCGGAGGAGATTCGTGCACCCGAAACGAAACAGACCACGAGCGCGCAGAGTGCTGGCGCTGCTGACCGGAGCCCTTCTCGCCGCGGGCTCCTTCACGGTCACCGCCCCGCAGCCCGCCTCGGCCGCCGCCCCGGCGGCGGCCGAGCCGGCCGCCGAGTCCTTCCAGCAGGTCACCCTGGCCAAGGGCGCCGCCGAGACCGGTGAGCCGATGTCCATGGCGGTACTGCCGGACCGGAGCGTGCTGCACACCTCCCGCAACGGCGAGCTGCGGCTCACCGACTTCACGGGCGCCACCCGGATCGTCGGCAAGATCCCGGTCTACTCGCACGACGAGGAGGGGCTCCAGGGCATCGGCCTCGACCCCAAGTTCGCGCAGAACCGTTTCGTCTATCTCTATTACGCGCCCCCGATGAACACCCCCGCCGGTGACGCCCCCAATGAGGGCACCGCGGAGGAGTTCGCCAAGTGGGACGGGGTCAACCGGCTCTCCCGGTTCGTCCTGAAGACGGACGGCACCCTCGACACCGCGAGTGAGAAGAAGATCCTCGACGTCCCGGCCACCCGGGGCATCTGCTGCCACGTCGGCGGCGACATCGACTTCGACGCCCAGGGCAATCTCTGGCTCTCCACGGGCGACGACACCAACCCCTTCACCTCCGACGGCTACACCCCGATCGACGACCGGCCGGGCCGCAACCCCGCCTACGACGCCCGCCGCACCTCGGGCAACACCAACGACCTGCGCGGCAAGCTGCTGCGGATCAAGGTGAACGACGACGGGTCGTACACGGTCCCCGACGGCAACCTGTTCGAGCCGGGGACACCCAAGACCCGGCCCGAGATCTACGCCATGGGCTTCCGCAACCCGTTCCGGTTCAGCGTCGACCAGAAGACGGGCGTCGCGTACGTCGGCGACTACGGGCCCGACGCGGCCTCCGCCGACCCCAAGCGGGGCCCGGCCGGAGCCGTCGGCTTCGTCAAGGTCGACAAGCCCGGGAACTTCGGCTGGCCGTTCTGCAACACCTTCAACCAGCCCTACGTCGACTGGGACTTCGCCACCAAGCAGCCCGGCGCCACCTTCGACTGCAAGGCGCCGAAGAACGACTCCCCGCACAACACGGGCCTGGTCGACCTGCCGCCCGCGCAGAAGGCGTGGATCCCGTACGACGGCGGCTCGGTCCCCGAGTTCGGCACCGGCGGCGAGTCCCCGATGGGCGGCCCGGTCTACCGCTACGACCCGGACAACCCGTCCCCGGTGAAGTTCCCGGAGGCGTACGACGGCGACTACTTCGCCGGGGAGTTCGGGCGCCGCTGGATCAAGCGGGTCGAGCAGAACGCCGACGGCTCCGTCGCCAAGATCAATCCGTTCCCGTGGACCGGCACCCAGGTGATGGACATGCAGTTCGGCCCGGACGGGGCGCTGTACGTCCTCGACTACGGCACCGCCTGGTTCGGCGGCAACGAGCACTCCGCGCTCTACCGGATCGAGAACGCCACCGGCGGCCGCTCGCCGGCGGCCGAGGCCAAGGCGAACCGGACCTCCGGCAAGGCCCCGATGCGGGTCGCGTTCTCCTCGGCCGGGACCACCGACCCGGACGGCGACGCCCTCACCTACGCCTGGGACTTCGGTGACGGCGCCACCTCCACCGACCCGAACCCGACACACACCTACCGCAAGAACGGCACCTACACCGCGACCCTCACGGTCAAGGACCCGACCGGCCGGGTCGGCGGCGCGAGCGTCCGGGTCGTGGTCGGCAACACCGCGCCCAAGGTCGTCCTGGAGGCGCCCGCGGACGGAGCCCTCTTCTCCTTCGGCGACGAGGTCCCCTTCAAGGTGAAGGTCACCGACCCCGAGGACCAGGCGTCCGGGGGAGTGGACTGCTCCAAGGTGACCGTCAGCTACTTCCTGGGCCACGACAGCCACGCCCACAAGCTGACCAGCGCCAACGGCTGCTCCGGCACCATCAAGACGCCCGGTGACGGCGGCCACGACCCGAACGCCAATATCTACGGCGTCCTCGTCGCCGAGTACACCGACCGGGCCGCGGGCGGCCAGGAGGCGCTGTCCGCCAAGGACGAGCTCCAGCTCCAGCCGCGCCACCGGCAGGCCGAGCACTTCAGCGCCCAGTCCGGGATCCGCACCTACGACAAGCCCGCCGCCAACGGCGGCCGGACCGTCGGCGACATCGACAACGACGACTGGATCTCCTTCAAGCCCTACAACCTGGCCGGGTCCACCAAGCTCACCACCCGGATCTCCTCCGGCGGCGCGGGCGGCTTCCTCGAAGTCCGTACCGGCTCGCCGACCGGGAAGATCCTCGGCTCCGGGCCCATCCCGGTGACCGGCGGCTGGGAGGTCTTCCAGGACGTCGACATCCCCCTGCGGGCCGTCCCCAAGCAGTCCACGGAACTCTTCCTGGTCTTCAAGGGCGGCGCCGGTGCCCTCTACGACGTCGACGACTTCACCCTCTCCAACAGCCCGCCCGACCGGACCGCCAAGCGCGTCCTGGTCTTCTCCAAGACCGCCGGCTTCCGGCACGACTCCATACCCGCCGGGGTCGCGGCCCTGAAGGAACTCGGGAAGAGCAGCAACATCACCGTCGACTCCACCGAGTCCGCGGCCCAGTTCACCACCAGCAACCTGGCCCGCTACGACTCCGTGGTCTTCCTCTCCACCACCGGTGACGTCCTCGGCGCCGAGCAGCAGAAGGCGTTCGAGAACTACATCCGCACCGGCGGCGGCTACATGGGCGTCCACGCCGCGTCCGACACCGAGTACGACTGGAAGTTCTACGGCGGCCTCGTCGGCGCCTACTTCACCAGCCACCCGCAGATCCAGTCCGCGACCGTCAGGACCGAGGACCGGGGCCACCCCGCGACCAAGCACCTGGACGCCGAGTGGACCCGTACCGACGAGTGGTACAACTACGGCACCAACCCGCGCGACAAGGTGCGGGTACTCGCCACCCTCGACGAGACCACCTACCAGGGCGGCTCCATGAAGGGCGATCACCCGATCGCCTGGTGCCAGACCTACGAGGGCGGCCGGTCCTTCTACACCGGCGGCGGCCACACCAAGGAGTCGTACGCCGAGCCCGCCTTCCGCGAGCATCTGCTCGGCGGTCTGCGGACCACGTCCGGCCAGGTCAAGGCCGACTGCAAGCCCGCCAAGGGCGAGCGGACCATCTTCAACGGCAAGACCACCGAGGGCTGGAAGCAGGCCGGACCCGGGAAGTTCACCGTCGCCGACGGCGAACTGCGGTCCGAGGGCGGCATGGGCATGCTCTGGTACCAGGCCCGTGAGCTGAAGGCGTACAGCCTGAAGCTGGACTGGAAGCTCGCCGGCGACGACAACTCCGGCATCTTCGTGGGCTTCCCCGCGTCCGACGACCCCTGGTCGGCCGTGAACAAGGGCTACGAGATCCAGATCGACGCCACCGACACCCCGGCCCGCACCACGGGCTCCGTCTACGGCTTCAAGTCGGCCGACCTCAAGGCCCGCGACCGGGTCCTGCGGCCCCCCGGCCAGTGGAACACGTACGAGATCAAGGTCCAGGGCGAGCGGATCCAGCTCTTCCTCAACGGCGCCAAGATCAACGACTACACCAACACGGACCCGAACCGCAGTCTGAAGGACGGCCATATCGGGCTCCAGAACCACGGGGCCGACGACCAGGTGTCCTTCCGGAACATCACCCTCAAGGAGCTGCCCCAGTAGGGCAGGCCCCGCCGAGACGGCGGCGGGCGGGGAGGCGCCGTACCCCCCGCC
>NZ_JBHYZV010000051.1:0-56861 GCF_042753905.1 Streptomyces sp. NPDC059248
ACGGCTGAGCCACGGGGTCCAGGGGCGCGAGGAACTGCGCGACCAGCCGGCTACGGTCCGCGGACCGTAGAACACCCGCGGTCGCCGGACGCGTCCGGCACCCCCGGGGGCCCGGGCACTCCCGGCAACCCGGGGCGCGGCACTCCCGGCAACCCGGGGCCCAGGCGCAGCCGGGGCGGCGGCACCCGTCAGATGATCGGCGGGCGGCCCAGGCGCGTCATGCGCCAGACCGTCTTCCAGCTCATGGGACGCCGCGGCGGGCACGGTGTCCTGACGCCCTCGACGAAGCCGCCGAACCAGGCGCGCAGGCCGCTCGCGGACCGGGTCCGCAGCAGGGTGAGCGCCGTCCACACCCCGAGGTACAGCGGTACCAGCGGGATCGGCAGATGGCGCTTGGCGAGCCAGACCCGGTTGCGGGCGACCATCCGGTGGAAGACGGCGTGCCGGGTGGGCGACGTCCACGGGTGGCGCAGCACCAGCTCGGGCTCGTAGAGGATCTTCCAGCCGTGGTCGAGGGCGCGCCAGGCGAGGTCGGTCTCCTCGTGGGCGTAGAAGAACGCCTCGGGCCAGTCGCCGGTCTGGTCGAGCATCTTCATGGAGAGGCCGTGGCCGCCGCCGAGGAAGGTGGTGACGTATCCGCGGCGCATCGGGTCGCTCGCCCGCAGTCGCGGTACATGGCGGCGGGCGGTCCTGCCCAGCTCGTCGGAGATGCGGAAGCTGACGACGCCGAGGGTGTCGTCCTGCTCGTAGAGCTTCACCAGCCGGGAGAAGACGTCGGTGTCGACGAGGAGCCCGTCGTCGTCGAGGTCGACGACGACGTCGACGTCGCCCAGCTCGCGGAGCTTCGCGATGGCGGCGTTGCGCCCGCCGGTGACACCGAGGTTCTCGGGCAGTTCGACACCGCTGACCCCGTCGGGGAGCGGCGGCAGCGGCGCACCGTTGCCGACGACCACGATCCGGCTCGCCGGGGTGTCCTGCCGTGCGACGGATTCGAGCAGCTCCGCCAGTTCGGCGGGGCGATTGCCCATGGTCAGGATCGCGACGCCGACGCGCGGTTGAGACACGATGAACTCTCCACTCCTCAAGGGTGATGCGTTCGGATGCTAACCGTTCGCGGAGCGGAGGGCGGTCCCGGGTCCTGGCGGCTCTACCGCGGGGACGTGACCGTCCCGGCTCTACCGCGGGAACGTGAACGTCACAGCAGGGCGGTGAACGTCGCCAGGGTGATCGCGCCGCCCGCGGCGGCCATGACGACGGCGACCTTGGGGAGGGCGACCCCGCCCGCGACGATGATCGAGGCGAGCAGCAGGGCGCCCGCGAGGGGGAGCCAGGCGTGGATGGCGCCGGCGGGGCCGGTCCTGACGAGTTCCTTCGTCCCGGGCTTGAGGACGACCTCCAGGACGGCGCCCTTCTCGACGGCGACCGACTTCTCGATGGTGAGCCCGGTACGGGCGGGGGCCGAGTCCCGGGGGACGTACCGGCCCGTGCAGGTGTCGGCGCCGCACGCGGCGACGGTGATGGTGCCCTGCTCGCGGTCGCCGCCGAACAGGACGTGCCGCGCGGAGTCCCAGGACGCCCAGGCGCCCGCGACGAGCAGCAGCAGGGCGACGGCACCCATCAGGGCGCGGCGGCCGTGCAGGAGCACGTTGTTCACGGAGGCCATGAGCCCGGATCTTTGGCCATGGGGGCGCACCGCGTCAACTGCTGGTTGACGTCACGCCGTCACCGGGCGGCGAGGAGACCCGCGGGCCGGCCGCGCCCGGACGGCGGGATGTCCCGTCCGTCCGGGCGCGGTGGTGTCAGCGGGTGCCCGCGATGCCTTCGAAGGCGCCGCCGGAGGCGACGTCCGTGGCCCAGCCGATGCCGAAGCCGGCGGCGTAGGCGTGGGCCGTCTCGGCGAAGCCGTGGATCTCGCCCGCGGCGAAGATGTGGTGCGGTTCGCCGGAGGCGATGTACTGCCCGCCGCCGCCCGCCGTCACCGGCTCGTGCGCGTGCGCGGGGGCCGCGACGGCGGCCAGGGCCAGCGCGGCACCGGCGGTCACCAGTGCCTTGCCCAGGATGCTCTTCATGGGTTCCTCTCCGAGCCCGGTCATCGGGACGGGGCTCGGCCCCAATCGACCACGGGGTACGGGACGCGGACGGCACCACACACCGGAGGGCCCCGCCGATCACCCGAAAGATCGGGCGGCCTACGGCCCGTGGACGCACGCGCGTCCGGAGGGGCGCGTGGGGGCGTTCGGCGGACAGGACCGGAGCCCGGGGTGTATAGGCGTACGCCTCGTCCCGTCCCGCACCGGCGTCCGCCGCGTCAGATGATCGTCGCGCCCGCCGCCGGGGATGTGGCGATCCGGGCGGTACGGCAGGTGCCCGAAGCGGTCAGCGCCGCCGCGACGGTGTCCGCCGTCTCCCGGTCCGCCACCAGATGCGCGGTCGTCGGGCCCGAGCCGGAGACGATCGAGGCGAGGGCGCCCGCCGCGAGACCGGCGTCGAGCGTGGCCCGCAGCGCCGGGCGCAGGGAGAGCGCCGCGGGCTGGAGGTCGTTGGCGAGGGCGGCGGCCAGCGCCGTGGCGTCGCCGGAGCGCAGGGCCGCGAGGAGCGCGGGGGACGCCTCGGGGTCGGGGACGTCGGTGTCGGCGGTGAGCCGGTCGAACTCGCCGTAGACCGCCGGGGTGGAGAGCCCGCCGTCGGCGACCGCGAAGACCCAGTGGAACGTACCGCCGACGTCGACGGGGGTGAGCCGCTCGCCCCGGCCGGTGCCGAGGGCGGCGCCGCCGACGAGGCTGAAGGGGACGTCGGAGCCGAGTTCGGCGCAGATGTCGAGGAGTTCGGCCCGGGTCGAGCCGAGCCCCCAGAGCGCGTCGCAGGCGAGCAGCGCGCCCGCGCCGTCGGCGCTGCCGCCCGCCATGCCGCCCGCGACGGGGATGTCCTTGGCGATGTGCAGGTGGACGGCGGGTTCGATGCCATGGCGGGCGGCGAGCAGGACCGCGGCGCGGGCGGCCAGGTTCGTCCGGTCCAGCGGTACGCGGTCGGCGTCGGGGCCTTCGCAGGTGACGGTCAGGGTGTCCGCGGGACGTACCGTCACCTCGTCGTGGAGGGAGACGGCGAGGAAGACATTGGCCAGGTCGTGGAAGCCGTCGGGGCGGGCGGCGCCGACGGCGAGCCGCACATTGACCTTCGCCGGTACGCGTACGGTGACCTGCCGGTCCGTACCGCCGGTCACGCCTTGGCCTCCGCGATCCTGGCGAACTCCTCGACGGTCAGGGACTCGCCGCGCGCCTGGGGCGACACTCCGGCGGCGACCAGGGCCTTCTCCGCGAGCGCCGGGGAGCCCGCCCAGCCGGCGAGGGCGGCGCGCAGCGTCTTGCGGCGCTGGGCGAAGGCCGCGTCGACGACGGCGAAGACCTCCCGCTTGGTGGCGGTCGTCCGGGGCGGTTCGCGGCGGACGAGGGAGACCAGTCCCGAGTCGACGTTGGGCGCGGGCCAGAACACATTGCGGCCGATGGATCCGGCGCGCTTGACGTCGGCGTACCAGTTGGCCTTCACGGAGGGGACGCCGTACACCTTGTTGCCGGGGTCGGCGGCGAGCCGGTCCGCGACCTCGGCCTGGACCATGACGAGGGTCCGCTCGATGCTGGGGAACCGGTCCAGCATATGCAGCAGCACGGGGACGGCGACGTTGTACGGCAGGTTGGCGACGAGCGCCGTGGGCGGCGGCCCCGGCAGCTCTTCGACGACCATCGCGTCGGCGTGGACGAGGGAGAAGCGGGGGGCGCGCTCCGGCAGCCGCGCGAGGACGGTACCGGGCAGGGCGGCGGCGAGCACGTCGTCGATCTCGACGGCGACGACCTGCTCGGCGGCCTCCAGCAGGGCGAGGGTGAGGGACCCGAGCCCGGGCCCGACCTCGACGACGGTGTCGTCGGGCCGGACGCCGGCGGTACGGACGATCCGCCGGACGGTGTTCGCGTCGATGACGAAGTTCTGCCCGCGCTGCTTGGTGGGCCGGACGCCGAGCGCTGCGGCGAGTTCCCGGATCTCGGCGGGCCCGAGCAGGGCGTCCGCGGCATCGGGACCGTCGGCGACGTCGCGGCCGTCGGTGACATCGGTCGGGTCGGTGACGTCGATCGGGTCGGTCTCGGTACCGCCGGAGGACTCGTCGTCGCCGGTCGTTTCGGGGTCGGTGCTGCTCACCGCTACAGCCTACGGGTCCCAGGCCCCGGGCCCGCCCACTACGGCGGCGGGGTGGGCGACACCCTCAGAGCAGCCGTCCGCAGTGCGGCCACGGGGCCGCGCCGCGCTGGACGTAGAGCTTTTTCGCGCGGAAGGTCTGTTCCGGCGCGGAGGCGTCCTGGGGGCGGCCGGTGCCGCCGAGGGAGCGCCAGGTGGGGACGTCGAACTGGTACAGGCCCCCGTAGGTGCCCGAGGGGTCGACCGCGCCCGGGCGGCCGCCGGACTCGCAGCGGGCCAGCGCGGCCCAGTTGAGACCGTCCGCGCCCGCGACCGACCGGGGGCGCGGGCGGGTGCCGTAGCGGACGCGCTGGGTGACGGGGCGGCGGATAAGCTCCTCCGCCACCTTCCGGGGCTTCTCCCGGACCCCGTCGACGGTCCGCAGGGCGTAGGTGACCCGGCGGGTGCCCGCCCGGCCCTGGCGGACCACGGTCTCCGTCCCCGTGAAGGCGCGGGGGTCGGCGGTGCGCACGGTGCGGTACGGGACCGGTTCCTCCCGGACCTGGCGGGAGCCGGTGATCCGGGTGACCGTGATCGTCCGGCCGTCGCGCGGGAAGTCGCCGAGCGGTACGGAGGCGGTGTCCTGGCCGCCGAGCGCGATCCCCGCCTCCGCGAGGGCCTCGGCGACGGTCGCCGCGTTGGTGCGCAGGGTGCGGGCCCGTCCGTCGGCGAGGAAGGTCACGGCGCGTTCCGTACGGACGTCGAGGGCGCGGCCGGTCCGGGAGATCCCGGCCGACCGGGACACCGACAGATAGGCGCCCTCGGCCCGTACGCCGAGCCGGCGCAGCGCGTCGTCGACGGTGTCGGCCGTGGTCCAGACCGTGCGGCGGGCGCCGTCGAGCGTGAGCGTCAGGGGGCGGCCGTAGCGGACGACGACCTCGTCGCCGTCGGCGAGGGCGGCTGCGGGGCCCGGCGCGACGATGTCGTGCGCCCCGACGGCCACCCCCTCCGCCTCCAGCAGCTCTCCGACGTCGTCGGCGAAGGTGTGCAGGGCGCGGGGCACCCCGTCGACGGTCAGCAGGACCGCCTTGTCGGAGACGAGGAACGCCGAGGTGCCGCCCGCGAGGCAGGCGACGACGAGGGCCTGCGGGACGAGCCGCCGCAGGACGAGGGACCGGCCGGGCGCGGCCGGGCGCGGGCGCGGGCGCCGACGGGAGCCCTTCCCGAGGATGCCGGGTGCCGCCGGTGCGGCGCCCTCGCCGTGCTGCTCCGTGCTCACGCCGCGCTCCGTCCGCCCGCTGCCCACTGGTCGCTGCCCACTGGTCGCTGTGTGGTGCGCCGGGACGCTAGCCGAGCCGCCGTCACTCTCCAAAGCCATCCGGTCACGTCGTGTCGCGAACGGCGGCCGGAGCGCGTCCGTACGGGCCGGAACGCGTTATCGTGCCGTGATCTTCAGTAGCCGAACGCCTCCGCCGTATTGGCCGCGACGGCCGCGGCCAGCGTGTCCTCGTCGAGGCCCTTCACCGCCGCCATCGCCCGCAGCGTGACCGGAATGAGATACGGGGCGTTGGGCCGTCCGCGGTACGGCGCGGGCGTCAGGAAGGGCGCGTCGGTCTCCACGAGGACCAGTTCGCGCGGCGCGACCGCGAGGGCGTCCCGCAGCGGCTGGGCGTTCTTGAAGGTGACATTGCCCGCGAAGGACATGTAGTAGCCCGCGTCGGCGCAGATCTTCGCCATGTCGGCGTCGCCGGAGTAGCAGTGGAAGACCGTACGGTCGGGCGCGCCCTCCTCGGCGAGGACCCGCAGCACGTCCGCGTGGGCGTCCCGGTCGTGGATGACGAGCGCCTTGCCGTGGCGCTTGGCGATCTCGATATGCGCGCGGAACGACCGCTCCTGGGCGGCGACGCCCTCCTCGCCGGTGCGGAAGTAGTCGAGCCCGGTCTCGCCGACGGCCCGCACCTCGGGCCGGGCGGCGAGCGCGTCGATCTCGGCGAGGGCCGCGTCGAGGGCGCCGTCCCCGCCGGGCGGGCGCGCCGACCGCCGGGGGCCGCCGTCGCCGGGGTCCCCGAGGACGATCCGGGGCGCCTCGTTGGGGTGCAGCGCGACGGCCGCGTGCACGGCGTCGTACGCGGCGGCGGTACGGGCGGCCCAGCGGGAGCCCGCGATGTCGCAGCCGACCTGGACCACCGTGGTCACCCCCACGGCCGCCGCCCTGGCCAGCGCCTCGTCGACGGTCCCCTCCTGCATGTCGAGGTGGGTGTGCGAGTCGGCGACGGGCACCCTCAGGGGCTCGGGCAGCGGCGGTGGCGACGACGTGGACTGCGTACTCATGGACGCGATCCTACGGACCGGGCACGGCACGGGGCCCGGAGCCGGTTCCCGGGGCACGGGCCCCGGGGGCTCCGGGCCCCGTGGGCCCGGCGGACTCAGTGGCGGCGGTGCTGGAACGGGTGCAGCAGATCCGACAGATGCCAGTGGTGCCGGGGCTCCCGCGCGTCCGGCACAGCGGCGGTCGCCGCCGCCGGGGCGACATCCGGCTCGCCGTCGGCCTCCAGCCGGTAGTCCGTGGCGCCGATGGGCCCGGCGATCGGTACCGGCCGCTCCTCCACGATCCGGCCGGTACGGCCCTTTCTCGCGGCCCCGTTCAGCACGGACGACACCTGGCCCGCGCGCATGATCCTGACGACATGTCCCCCGCAGTTGGCGCAGGTGGGACTGGACAACGGGGACGGCACTCGGGTGCCGTCCGCACGGTAGACCACGTACTGGCGCCCCCCCGCGTCGACGTGGTGCTCGATCTCGTACGCCTGCTCCCAGCCGTGCCCGCAGCGCATGCAGGCGAAGGCGTACGCCTCGTGGACCCTCGCCACGCCGGTGATCTCACTCATGCCAGCTCCTCTCCACTGATCCAGTGGACGCCCATTCCGGCGGGAGCGCGACAGCGCCTGTCGAAAGATGGTGCGGTCTTGGCACTTCCCATGCCCGGGAGCCCTCGGACACGGTCCTCGCTTTGCCTTCCAGGCTAGCCCTTTACCCGCCGGGCGACCGGTCGGCGACCGGTGGCCGGGCCTTGGCCATGCCCTGGCGACGCCGCCATGTCCTGGCTACGCCGTGCCCGGCGCGTCGGCGCCCGCTTCGCGCTTCGCCGCCACCACCGCGTCGAACACGTCCCGCTTCGGCAGCCCCGCCTCGGCGGCGACCGCGGCGATCGCCTCCTTGCGGCGCTCCCCCGCCTCCTCCCGGACCCTGACCCGGGCGACGAGATCGGCCGGGGTGAGGTCCCCGGGGCCGGGGGCGGGCGCGCCCTCGACGACGACGGTGATCTCACCGCGTACCCCGTCGGCGGCCCAGGCGGCGAGATCGGCGAGGCCGCCGCGCCTGACCTCCTCGTACGTCTTCGTCAGCTCACGGCAGACCGCGGCCCTGCGGTCCGGGCCGAAGACCTCGGCCATCGCGCGCAGCGTCTCCTCGATGCGGTGGGTGGCCTCGAAGTAGACCAGGGTCCGGCGCTCCTGCTCGTTCTCGCGGAGCCGGGCGAGCCGCTCGCCCGACTTGCGGGGCAGGAAACCCTCGAAGCAGAAGCGGTCCACCGGGAGCCCGGAGAGCGCGAGGGCCGTCAGTACGGCGGAGGGGCCGGGGACGGCGGTCACCCGGATGTCCGCGGCGACGGCGGCGGCGACGAGCCGGTAGCCCGGGTCCGATACCGAGGGCATCCCCGCGTCGGTCACCAGCAGGACCCGGGCGCCGCCGGTGAGGGCGTCCACCAGCTCGGGGGTGCGGGCGGACTCGTTCCCCTCGAAGTACGAGACGACCCGGCCGCCGGGCCGGATGTCGAGCGCCTGGGTGAGGCGCCGCAGCCGCCGGGTGTCCTCGGCGGCGACGACATCCGCGGCGCGCAGCTCATCGGCGAGCCGCGGCGGGGCGTCGCCGAGGTCCCCGATGGGCGTCCCGGCGAGTACGAGCGTCCCCTTGCCGGTGCCGGTGCCGGTGCCCTCCGGGCGGGGTGCGGTGTTCTCGGTGGCGGCGCGCGTCTTGTCGTTCACGGTGCCATTGTCTCCCGGGCGGGTGGGGTGGGAGCCGCCGGTGATCCCCCGCGGACCGTGGGTGGCCGGTCGCGCGGTTCCTCGCGCCCCTGAATACCTCCACCGCACGCAGGAGGGATCAGCCGGGCGTCCCCGGGCCGGGCGGAACTGCGACCGCGTGGGACGCGGGTGGCCCGGGGCGCGCGGGGATGTCCCTACGATGGCGCGGTGACCAGTACCGCGCCTTCGCCCCTCAAGCGGGGGGACGACGACCCGCCGCCCCCCGCCTGGCCCGCGCGTCTGCGGCGTTTCGGATACGCGCCGCGGGCGGAGACCGGGCTGCGGGAGCGGCTCGTGCCCCCGTACGCCCGGCCGTCGGAGCGGCTGTGGCCGGTCCTCGGTGTGCCCGCGCACCGGGTCGGGCCGCTGCTGCGGATCTCCGCGTGGGCGGGGCCGCTGCTGGTGGCGCTGTTCGCCGGGGTGATCAGGTTCTGGAACCTGGGCAAGCCGAACGCGGTGATATTCGACGAGACGTACTACGCCAAGGACGCCTGGGCGCTGATCAACCAGGGGTACGAGGGCCACTGGCCCAAGGACGTCGACAAGCGGATCCTCGCGGACCCGTCCGCCGTGCCGATCCCCGCCGACCCCGGGTACGTCGTCCATCCGCCGGTCGGCAAATGGGTCATCGGCCTGGGCGAGAAGCTCTTCGGCTTCGAACCGTTCGGCTGGCGCTTCATGGTCGCGCTGCTCGGCACCCTGTCGGTGCTGATGATCTGCCGGATCGGCCGGCGACTCTTCCGCTCCACCTTCCTCGGCTGTGTCGCGGGACTGCTGCTCGCCGTCGACGGTCTGCACTTCGTGATGAGCCGGACCGCCCTGCTCGACCTGGTGCTGATGTTCTTCGTGGTGGCGGCCTTCGGCTGCCTCCTGATCGACCGGGACCGGGCCAGAGCCCGGCTCGCGGCGGCGCTGCCCGTGGACGACGAGGGGGTGACACGGCCGGATGCCGTGACCGCCGCGACCCTGCGCCTGGGCGCCCGCCCGTGGCGGATCGCGGCGGGTGTGATGCTGGGTCTGGCCGCCGGGACGAAGTGGAACGGTCTGTACGTGATGGCGGCGTTCGGGCTGCTGACCGTTCTGTGGGACGTCGGCGCCCGGAAGACCGCGGGCGCGGTGAGCCCGTACCGGGCGGTCCTGCGGCGCGATCTGGTGCCCGCGTTCGTCGCGACCGTGCCCGTGGCGCTGGCGACGTATCTCGTCACCTGGTCCGGCTGGATCTTCACCGACCGGGGCCATCTGCGGAACTGGGCGTCGACCGGCGGGGGCCGCGACACCGCCTGGCCGTTCGTACCGGACTGGCTGCGCAGTCTGTGGCACTACGAGGCGGAGGTCTACGAGTTCCATGTGAACCTGACCTCGGGGCACACCTACGAGTCCAATCCGTGGAGCTGGATCGTGATGGGCCGCCCGGTGTCCTACTACTACAAGGACCTGAAGCCGGGCAGCGGCGGCTGTGCGGCGGACACCCCGGGTGGCTGCGCCTCCGAGGTGCTGGCGCTCGGCACCCCGCTGCTGTGGTGGGCGGGGTGCGCGGCGCTGGTGTACGTGGTGTGGCGGTGGCTCTTCCGCCGGGACTGGCGGGCGGGCGCGATCGCCTGCGCGATCGCCGCGGGCTGGGTGCCCTGGTTCTTCTACCAGGAGCGGACGATCTTCGTGTTCTACGCGGTGGTCTTCGTCCCGTTCCTGTGTCTGGCGATCGCGATGCTGGTGGGGGCGATCCTGGGGCCGCCGGGGGCGTCGGAGACCCGGCGGGCGGTGGGGGCGATCGGCGCGGGCGTCCTCGTCCTGCTGATCCTCTGGAACTTCGTCTACTTCCACCCGCTGTACACGGGCACGGTGATCCCGATGAGCGAGTGGCAGGATCGTATGTGGCTGGATACCTGGGTATAGACCCGGCCTTTCCGGGCCCGGTGTGTCCCGGTCGCGTAACGGTGCCGCGGGACCGCCCCGTACGACTCTATCTTTGAACGCGTTCAACAAACGGGGAGGGGCGCGGATCATGCGCAGCGGGGCGAAGACGGCAGTCGTCGGCGGGGTGTTCCTGGTCGTCGCGGGAGGGGTCGCGTACGGCGGCTACAACCTCTACGAGGGGGTCACCGGCGGCAATCGCGAGAACGGTCTTTCGACGGCCGAGAAGACCGGGCCTCCGACCGTCGACGAGGTCGAGCGGACGGCGCGGGACTTCCTCACGGCGTGGGCGAGAGGCGAGGCGGAGACCGCGGCACAGCTCACCGACGACCCGGTCGCGGCCGGTCCGGCGCTCGGCGGCTACCGCTCGGTGGCCAAGGTGTCGGCCGCCGAGATCACCCCCGGCACGGCCGTGGGCCCGCAGGTGCCGTTCACCGTCAAGGCGACGGTGACCTGGGAGGGCCACAGCAAGCCGTGGACGTACGCGTCCGAACTGACCGTGGTGCGCGGCGCGTCGACCGGCCGGGCGGTCGTCGACTGGCGGCCGTCGGTGGTGCATCCGCGGCTGACGGAGAACACCAAGCTGGTGACGGGACCGGCGGACGCCCCGCCGATCAAGGCGGTCGACCGGGCGGGGCACGAGCTGACGAAGGAGAAGTACCCGTCGCTCGCGGCCGTACTGGACGGGCTGCGGAGCAAGTACGGCGCGGCGGGCGGCGGCGAGCCGGGCGTCGAACTGGTCGTGGAGTCCGCGAACGGGTCCACGCCGGACCGGTCCCTGCTCACCCTCACCGAGGGGAAGCCGGGCGAGCTGAAGACCACCATCGACGCCGGGACGCAGGCCGCGGCGGAGCGGGCGGTGGCGAGCAGACCGAGCGCTTCGGTCGTCGCGGTCCAGCCCAGTACGGGGCGGATACGCGCGATCGCCAACAGCCCGGCGGGCGGCTTCAACACGGCTCTGCTGGGCGCCCAGGCCCCCGGCTCCACCATGAAGATCGTGACGGCGGCGATGATGCTGGAGCACGGTCTGGTCGAGGGGGCGGACAGCCCGGTGGAGTGTCCGGCGACCGTGCAGTGGAACGGCCGGACCTTCGAGAACCTGAAGCGCTTCGAGGTGCCCGGCGCCACCTTCCGGCAGGCGTTCGCCCGCTCCTGCAACACCACCTTCATCAAGGCGATCAAGCCGCTGACGGAGAAGGGTGTCGCGGGTACGGCGCTGGGCGAGACGGCCCGGAAGTACTTCGGTCTGGGCCTCGACTGGAAGACGGGCGCATCGACCCATGACGGCAGCGTGCCCGAGTCGTCGGGGACGGAGACCGCGGCCTCCTACATCGGCCAGGGCCGGATCACCATGAACGCGCTGAACCTGGCGTCGGTGGCGGCGACGGTGAAGAACGGCGCGTTCAAGCAGCCGACGATCCTCGCCGAGGCGATGGACGGCACGGAGTTCGCCACGGCGGAGGCGCTGCCCCCGGCCATGGCGGACACCCTGCGCGCGCTGATGCGGGCGGACGCGACCTCGGGTTCGGGCAGCAAGGCGATGGCGCCGGTCGGCGGCGACAAGGGGTCGAAGACCGGTTCGGCGGAGATGGGCGGCCAGGAGACGAGCAACGCCTGGTTCGCGGGGTACGCGGGCGATCTCGCGGCGGCGGCCTCGGTCCAGTCGGGCGGCCGGGGCGGCGACGCGGCGGGCCCGGTGGTGGCCCAGGTCCTCACGTCCCGCTGACGGGTGCGGCCGGCCCCCGCCGTCCGGTGCCGCCGTCCGCCGTCCGGCGCCCGGCGCCGAAAGCCGGTCGCAGCCCGGTCCCGGCCGCCACTACCGTGGCCGGGCATGAGCACTGATGACAGCACCACCGACAGCACCAGCACAGATGGCACCGCGGCCCACCCCCGGTTCGCCGCCGCGCTCCGGGAGCTGGGGCTCGACGTCCCGGTACGGCGGTTCCCGGACGCGACCAGGACCGCCGTCGAGGCCGCCGCCGCCATCGGCTGCGATGTGAGCGAGATCGTCAAGTCGCTGATCTTCACGGCGGACGGGGAGCCGGTACTGGTGCTGATGGACGGCTCGTCCCGGGTCGACGTCGAGCGGGTACGGGCCGAGCTGGGCGCCGGGAAGGTCAAGCGCGCCGACGCCGATCTCGTCCGCGCGACGACCGGCTACGCGATCGGAGGCGTACCCCCCTTCGGCCATCTGACGAAGACCCGGGTCCTGGCCGACCGGGGGCTGCTCGCGCACGACGTGGTGTGGGCGGCGGCCGGGAACCCGCACGCGGTGTTCCCGCTCGACCCCCGGTCCCTGGTCGAGTACGCGGGCGCCGCGGTCGTGGACGTCCGCGAGCGGGTGGGACAACCGGCTGCCGACAGCTGACAGCCGACCGCCGACCGCCGACCGCCGACCGCTCAGCCATGGCTCTCGCCCCTCTTCCATGCTCTCTTGCGGTTACTTGGAAACCGTAGGAGAGTCTGGGCTGAACTGGAGGAACGCACTTTCTAGTAACGGGGTAACCAGATGGTGACCAAGCGATTGCTGCACGGCCTGCCCGCGGACGCGGATCTGCGGCGCGCGGACTCCCTGGCGCGCGAGATCTTCTCGGACGTCGCCAACAAGTGGGCGTTCCTGATCATCGAGGCGCTCGGCGAGGGCACGCTGCGCTTCGGTGAGCTGCGGAAGGAGGTGGAGGGCGTCAGCCACAAGATGCTCGCCCAGAACCTCCGCATGCTGGAACGCAACGGCCTCGTCGAGCGGACGGCGCACGCCACCGTGCCGCCGAGGGTCGAGTACACGCTCACCGAGCCGGGGCAGGGCCTGCGGGCGACGGTCGACGCCATGTGCGGCTGGACCCATGAGTACCTCGACCGGATCGAGGAGGCGCGCCGCCGCTTCGACGGCTGACGGCTGACGCCCGGTGCCGGCGCCGTCAGCACTCAACCGGTACGGCGCGCACGGCCCGCATCGCTCAGCCGGTACGGCGCATGGCCCGTTCCCGGCGGGCCGACACCGCCGAGCCGGACTCGCGGCGGGCCATCCGGCGCAGCACCACCGGGGCGAGCGCCAGGCCCGCCACCGCCCACAGGCCCAGCACCCCGGCCGTTTCCCACAGCCGCCAGGAGCCGCCGATCTCGGCGGCGGCGGCGGCCTCGGCGGGCAGCAGCGCCGAGCGGGTGCCGTGGCCGAGCCAGTAGACGGGGGTGAGCCGGGCGAGCCACTGGACGGCGTCGGGCAGGGCCGTGACGGGGTGGAAGATCCCGGAGATCGCGACGGCTCCCAGGACGGGCAGCTGGACCAGCCCCTGGGCGCGGCTGGAGGAGATCAGGGACCCGAGGACCGCGCCCACCGGCAAGGTCGCCAGGACACCGAGGACGACGACCCAGCCGAGGGTGGGCCAGGCGGCGGCGCCGAGGACGAGGCCGTCGACGATCAGCAGCCCGGGTACGAGGAAGATCGCCAGGTCCGCGATGAGCCCGCCGCCGACGGAGACGACCTTGCCGATGAGATAGCCCCGTATGCCGTGCGGGGTGGCGCGGGCCCGCAGCAGGGTGCCGTCCTCGCGGTCGGCGGTGAGGTTCTGGCTCATCATCACCATGCCCATGGCGATGTTCATCCCCAGGACGCCGGGCAGGACGAGGGTGCCGAACGGCAGCCCGGACGCCCCGAAGTCCCGGTCCCTGAGGAGGAACAGGACGGCCAGCAGCAGGGCCGGCCAGAGGAGGTGGGAGGTCAGATCGGCGGCGTTGGTGAAGGACTGCCGCAGTTCGGTCAGTCCGCGCCGGACGCCCGCGCGCACGGCGGTACGGGCGGGGGTGGGGGCGGGCGTGGGGGCGGTCACCGTACGTCCCCCTTCCGGCTCGTCGCCAGCAGGGCGGCGTAGGTTTCGGCGAGCGACGCCCGGCGGATCTCCAGTTCGCGCAGCCCTTCGCCGTGGCGGCGGAAGAGTTCGCGGGCGAGCCCGGTGGAATCGGAGGTGGTCGCGGTACGGCGGCGGCCCCCGGCCGTCCAGCGGACCTCGTCGGCGACGGCGTGCCCGCGGGCCAGCTCCGCCGTGGTGCCGTCGGCGACGATCCGGCCGCCGGAGAGGACGAGGACGCGGTCGGCGATCCGCTCCGCCTCGTCCAGATCGTGGGTCGTGAGCAGCACGGTCGTGGCCTCGTCGGCGGCGAGCCGCCGGACCAGGGCATGGAACGAGGCCCGCGCCTCGGGGTCGAGGCCCGTCGTCGGCTCGTCGAGGAAGAGCACCTCGGGGCGGCCGACGACCCCGATCGCGACATCGAGACGGCGGCGCTGGCCGCCGGAGAGGGTACGGATCGCGGCGCCCGCCCGCGCGGTGAGACCCACGGCGGCGATCAGCTCGTCGGGGTCCCGGGGGCGGGGTGTGTCGGGGGTGCCGTACGGGGCGTAGTAGGTACCGAGGTGGGCGAGGAGTTCCCGTACGCGCCATTTGCCGTGGTCGCGCCAGGACTGGAGGACCACACCGGTACGGGCGCGCCACGCCTCGTCGCCGCGCGCCGGATCCGTGCCGAGGACCGAGACCCGGCCCGCCGACCGGGCCCGGAAGCCTTCGAGGATCTCGACGGTGGTGGACTTGCCCGCGCCGTTGGGTCCGAGGAGGGCGACGATCTCGCCCCGGTGGGCGCGGAAGGTGACGTCGTGCAGGACGTCATGGGTGCCGTAACGCATCCGCAGCCCGGCGACCTCGATCACGACGGGGCCGACAGGACGGGAATCGGGTTCCTTCATTGCACTGCCCTTCTGTTCACAGTGCGCTGAAAGCTATGGTGCGTTGATATCCGTCAACAGCGACTGAAGGGCGCAATCGCCTTGTCGGAGCCGCTGAACGGCCTTTTGTTGCAACGGGTTTGCCGGTGAACGCATCACCGGTCGCCGATAACCGTTGCAATGGGCTGGGGATGAAAACCGGTGCGTGCCGGAAGGGCGCGCCGGAAGGGAAGGGGGACCGATGCCCGGTGGCAGGCTGACCCGGGACGAGCGGCGGCTGATCGCCGACGCGCTGTCCGAGGGGCTGGGGTACGCGGAGACGGCCCGGCGGCTCGGGCGGCCCACGTCGACGGTGAGCCGGGAGGTGGCCCGTAACGGCGGACCCGGCGGATACCGGGCGGAGCACGCCCACCGGGCCACGGCCTGGCGGGCCCGCCGCCCGGGCGAGGGATCCGGCGACCGTACGCCCCCGGACGCCGAAACCGATCCCGGCCTGCTGTCCTTCCGCGCCGAGTTCGCCGGGATGATGGTCGCGACGGGCCTGCCCCGGATGGCCGCCCGCGTCCTGACCGAGCTGTTCACCACCGACGCCGAAGGACTGACCTCGGCCGAGCTGGTCCGGCGGCTGCGGGTCAGCCCGGCGTCGGTGTCCAACGCGGTCGGCTATCTGGCGCCGCTCGGCGCGGTACGGCGGGTGAAGGACCCGGGGCTGCGGCGCGAGCGGTATGTGCTCGACGACGACATGTGGACCGGGGCGTGGGCGTCGAGCACCCGGTCGATCACCGTCTGGGCGGATACCGCGCGGCGCGGTACGGAGATCGTCGGCGCCGCGACCCGCGCGGGCGCCCGGCTCGACCGGATGGCGTCGCTCTTCGCCAGGCTCGCCGACGACATGGACGCCGGGCCCGCGCCCCTGCCGGACGGGGAGGACGCCATGACCTTGCTCGCGGCGCTGACCTGTGCGGGCGTTCCGTTGACGACGGACGCGCTGGCGGCGGCGCTGGGCTGGTCCGGGGAGCGGGCCGTCCGGGCCGTCGGGACGGCCGAGCGGTATCCGTATCTGACGGATCCCGTCGCACCGCTGCGGGTGGCGCCCGATACGTATACGGCGGTGGCCAGGCGGGACCGGCTCGGCCCGGCACAGCGCGCGGCCCTGGAGGCGCTCGCGGCGCACACGGCGCCGGTGGCGACCGCGGCGCCTGCGAAGGACCACGGCGGACCGCGACGGACCATGAAGGACCACGGAGGACCGGGGCGCCGATCGCCCCCGGCTCCACCGCTCGAACACGCACGCCCACCGGGCCGCGATGAGGAGCGGACGTTCGACGATTCCGGCACGAGACGCACTCTTCCGGCCAGTTGATGTCCCATCAGCATGAATTTTGAACCAGCGCCACAACAATGTGCGCATGGCTGATGACTGGAAGCGACGGATCGACCGGCTCCACGAGAATCTGGTGCAGCGCGACGACCCCGCGGCCTGGGTGACCGAGGCCGACGCCGTCGAGGCCTCGTACCGCTATCCGGATCTCCTGGTCCGCGGACCGGTGTTCGGGCTCGCCGCGCAGCACACCGGCGGCCGGGCCCCCGATCGCGGGCCGTGGTGCGACGGCGGTGACGACGGCGCGTGGCGGGTACTGAAACCCGTGATCAGCGGCTCCCCGCAGGAGGCCCGCGACAGCCTCAACTCCTTCCTCTGGTTCCGCGCCAAGGACGACACCGACGATCCCCTCCTCCGCCGCCGTCTCCTCGACGCCGTCACCGTGCTGGAGAACGAGCCCGTCGACGAGATCGAGGTACTCGGCTGCCGCTACCGGGTGGTGCGCGCCGACGAGTTCGCCCGCCGCGGCGACGACGGCCTTGAGCCGCCGCGCCCCACCGACCCCGAGCCCGGCAACGACTACTCCTGGGAGGGCGAGCGCGAACGGATCTGGCCGGAAGTCGGGCTGGACATCGACCCCGACCGGGAGGACGGCCTGATGGCGGGGGCGATGAAACTGGGCCTGCGCTCCTTCTCGTACTCCGGCCCCCTCTTCCCCGACCAGGTGCGGCACGACTCCGAACGCGCCACCGAGTGCCACCCCGATATCGCGCTGCTCCCGGTCGGCTTCAGCGTCGTCGAGCTGGCCGACGGGCGCTGGACGACCCGGGGCATCCTGCTGCCGTCCCCGCACGACGCCCGGCGCAGCCTGTTCGACGGGATGAACGAGTTCTGGCCCATGCTGTACGAGTTCGACGAGGAGGAGCGCGAGGAGTACGCGCGGGCGGCGGCGGAGTTCAAGGCCGCGGGCCGGGCCGACGAGGCACGGGTCGCCGACTCCCTCTACCGGGTCTGCCGGATCGAACGGGCGCTGCGCTGCGGCCCGGACGGGCCCGAGCCGCCGCGGCCCTCCGATCCGGACGGCTGGGGTCCGATGAAGCTGCATCCGACGATGGACGACGACGGCACGCTCCACTACGACGACGAGTAGCGGACGGCCCGCCGTCCGGCAGCGGGGGGCGTTGCACAATACGGGGATGATCTCCAGCAAGCAGATCGTCCACCGGGAGGCGGACGGCCGACGGATCCGCGGCACCTGGCGCCAGACCTTCATCCGCAACTGCGGTACGTACTTCCTCACCGAGCTGTACATCTGGGCGGACGGCATGGTCGACGCGTGGGGCCTGCTCACGCTCGACGAGTTCGAGCGGAAGCTGGCGTCCGGCTGGGTGGCGACGTCCCTGCCGGAGGGCGGGCAGGCGTCCGCGCACCACCTGGCGGCCTGGCGGTTCGAGGAGCCCGAGACTTGGTACACCCCGGAACTGCTGCTCGCCGAGGTCCGCGACACCATCGACGAGCTGAACGGCCGTCCCGACTCCACGGGCCGCTGCCGGGCCCTGCTCGACGTCTTCCTCGCCGACCGCACGGAGGCGAACCGGCTCGCGGTCCGCGACGCGTACCACGCGATACCGGAGACGCTGCGGCGCTACGCGCTGGGCGACATGGACTGCAAGGACCAGCCCCTGCGGGTGCTCGTCGCGGGCGTCGGCGGCACGGACGAGGAGACGGGGGAGGTGATCACCCGGGAGATCTACCAGGAGGACGCGATCGACTACTTCGAGCAGCTCGAACGGTGGGGCCCGGCACCGGCCGGCAGCGCACCGCCCGCACCCGCGTTCACCTCCGTGGAGATCCCCCACACCTACGCGCGGGGCTCGGACGATCCCGGGAAGGAGGCGCTCCGTACGACCTACCCCGCGCCCTTCACCTTCGAGGGCATCACCTACCCCACGGTGGAGCACGCGTTCCAAGCCCTGTCGACCGCCGACCCGGCCGCCCGCGCCGCGATCACGGCGGCGGACACCCCCGGCCGGGCGCGCGCCCTGGCCGCCGGAGCGCCGCCCGTCCCGGACGCCGAACGCACCCGCACGGCGCTGATGGCCCGGCTGCTGGCGGCCCAGTTCGCCCAGCACCCGGCCCTGGCTTCGGTCCTGCGGGCCACCGGCGACGCGACGATCGTCTACCACAAGTACGACTCCGCCCCCGACGACGACTTCTGGGGCGACAACGGCGGCCGGGGCCGCAACTGGCTGGGCCGCCTCCTCGAACTCACCCGGGCGGGACTCCCCCCGGCGTAGGTCGTCTCTTTCGGATCTTGCCGGGCTCCCGGGCTCCCGGGCGCCCCTGGGGCGGTCGGGCCGATCCGGTCAAGTCCCCTGTGCCGCAGATCCGTTCGACGGGCGCGGCCTAGGATGATCCGATGCCGCTACCGCCCCGCCTCCGCCGTCCCGCCGTCGCCGTCCCCGTGTTCGCCACCGTGGTGGCGGTCGGGCTCGCGGGGTGTTCCGGGGGCGGCGGGGCGCCACCGTCGCCGGTCTTGTCGTCCGGGGCGCCCCGGGTGGAGCCGAAGCACGCCGGGGGGCTCGGGGACATCCTCGTCGCCGGACAGCCCGTCACCGGCTCCGAGCCGTCGGGCATCCCCAAGGTGCCGTTCCGGCGCACCTACACCGAGGGTGAGTTGTACGCGTCCGTCACCGGCTACCGCTCCATGGTCTTCGGCACCTCGGGGCTCGAAAAGCTCCTGAAGGCCGAGACCGACGCGGGGAAGGACGTCGCGACGACCATCGACCCCGCCGCTCAGCGAGCCGCCTTCGAAGGGCTGCGCGGACGGACGGGCTCCGCGGTCGCCGTCGACACACGGACCGGTGAGATCGTCGCCATGGTCAGCTCGCCCTCCTACGATCCCGCCTCCTTCGCCGGGAACTCGCGCTCGGACGAGAAGGCGTGGCAGCGGCTGACGTCGGACGCCGGCAAGCCCATGATGAACCGGGCCCTGCGGGGCGACGAGAACCCGGGCTCGGCCGCCCATGTCGTGACCGCCGCCGCCGCGCTGGAGAAGGGTCTGATCGCCTCGGTCGACACCCCCACCGACAGTCCGCTCGCCCATACCGTCCCCGGGAGCACCACCCGGTTCACCGGCCCCTCCCCGCGGTGCGCGAACGCCAGTCTGCGGATCGCCCTGAACCACGCCTGTACGAATGTCTTCGCCGGGATCGCGGCCGACCTGGGCGCCGACGCGCTGGAGTCGACGGCCGCCGCCTTCGGCTTCAACAGCACCCTGGACACGCCCTGGCGCGCGGGGGAGAGCGTCTGGCCGGACCGCCCGGCGAGCCCGGCGCAGCTCGCACTCGCCGCCAACGGGCTCTCCGACGTCAAGGCCACCCCTATACAGCTGGCCCGGGTGATGGCGGTCGTCGCCGGTGACGGCACCCTGCCCGCGCCCCGGCTGACGACCACACCCGGGGACTCCGGGCCCGCCGTACGCGCCGTATCGGCCCGTACGGCGGAGCAACTGCGCACGGCCCTCGGCCCCTCGGTCACCGCCCGGGTCCCCTCCGCGTCGGTGACCTGGGCCCTGTCGGCGGGCCGCACGCGGTCGGGCCGCACGCTGGCCGTCGCCGTGAACTTCTCCTCCGCCACCGACGGCACCGACGGCACCGCGGAGGCCGCCGCGATCGCGCGGCGTATCACCACCGGCTGACCCGCTGAGGACGGGCGCTAACCGTACGGAAACCTCCCGTCGACTCGAATGGGCCGGGGCCCAGGCCGTGTCCGCGAAGTCCCGCCCACACGAGGTGACGTATGAGTTGGTCGAAACCGTCCGGAGTGTCCCGCAGGTCGCTGCTCGCCGCCGGAACCGCCGCCGGAGCCGCGGGTGCCGCGGGGCTCGTCGCCCCGCCCGCCGGGGCGGCGACGGCCAGGTCCGGCGGGCATCTGCTGCCGGACTACCGGCCGAGCCGGCCGACCGGCTGGCCCGAGCACCCCGGGAAGCCGCCGGGCACCATCGGCGGGCACATCCCGTCGGCGGCGTTCACCTTCAACGGAGCCGCGCACCGGATCGCCCTGCTCCCGTTCGGGCAGCCCGGCGACGCACCGCACCCCGTCTACCTCCGGACCCCGGGGGACCCGGACATCGCGTTCGCGGCGACCCTCGAAGCGGGCTTCGGCGCCTACTACGCCTTCCGCTACCGGGGCGGTCTGCGCGGCCGGTCGGTGTTCCGGGTCCAGTCGTACGGGGTGATCGCCGCCGGGCCCGGACCGGGCGAGCCGCCGGGGGTGTCCTTCGGCGGCGGACTGTACGCCGTCTACGAGCCCGACGTCCGCCGCGGGGATCCCGGCATCCACGAGACCCTGCGCTGGATCCAGGTCGTCCGCACCCGGGGCACCGGCGCGAACCGCCCGCCCGAGATCGACAACATGGGCCGGGCGAACCCGTACTACATGGACGGCGGGCTGACCTCGGTCCACGGCACCGAGGTCTGCAACTTCAACGACGCGCCGCAGACCAGGGTCGACGGCGCGATCCCCCTCGACCAGACGTTCCTGGCCGAGACCTTCCTGTCCCACGAGACCGGCGCGAAGGACGCCTCGGGCCGCGCCGTGGTCGAGATCCTCGCGGGCATCCGCTACGGCTGGCACGTCGGCCCCGTGGCCCCGTAGGCCGGTGTCCGGGGCGTGTCCGGATGTGACAGATCCCCGTCATTGCGGTCGTCCCGGCCCTCGGCCGACGATGGACCCATGCCCGACTTCAGTCATCGCGTCGTGATCGCGGTCTTCCCCGACGTCGACCTGCTCGACGTCACGGGACCGGCCGAGGTCTTCGCGCTCGCCAACCGGGAGTCCGGCGGCCGTCCCCGTTATGAGGTACGGCTCGCCGGTCCCGGCGCGGGCGGCGACGCGGTGGCGACGTCCGCCGGGGTACGGCTGGTGACCGACGTCGGATTCGCGGAGGTCGGCACGGACGTCGACACCCTCCTCGTACCCGGCGCCGTGGACGACGGGCCCGAAGGACTCGTACCCCGGATCGACCCGGACGTCGTCGCCTGGGTCGGGGCGACCGCGCCGTACGCCCGGCGGATCGCCTCCGTCTGCGTGGGCGCGCATCTGCTCGCGGCGGCCGGGCTGCTGGACGGGCTGACCGCGACCACGCACTGGTCGACGGCCGCCCGGCTCGCCGCCGACCATCCGGCGGTCACCGTCGACCCCGACCCGATCTTCGTCCGTTCGGGCCGGGTATGGACCGGGGCGGGCATCAGCGCCTGTCTCGACCTGGCGCTCGCCCTGGTCGCCGAGGACCACGGCGAGGAGCTGGCGCTCACCGTGGCCCGGCAGCTCGTCGTCTATCTCAAACGCCAGGGCGGCCAGAGCCAGTTCAGTGTGCCGATCAGCCGCCCGCCCACGGCCCGCCGGGACGTCGACGAGATACGCAGGTACATCGCCGACCATCTCGACGGCGATCTGACGGCGGGCGCGCTGGCGGCGCGGATGTGCCTGAGCGACCGGCACTTCGCCCGCGTCTTCACCCGGGAGACCGGGGCGACACCCGCCGGATACGTCGAGGCGCTGCGCGTCGAGACCGCCCGGCGGCTGCTGGAGACCACCGACCAGCCGCTGGACCGGATCGCCCGGGTGACCGGGCTCCGTTCGGTGGAAACCCTCCACCGGGCGTTCCGGCGGCAGATCTCCACCAGCCCCGCCGCGTACCGGCGCCGCTTCCGCACCACGCCCACGGCGAGCTGACCCGGCGGCGCGCACGCCGTTCGGCATCCCTTTCCCGACACCCCCTTCCCGACATCACCCACCATCACCGCGAAGGAACACAGCCATGCCCGTTTCCGTTTCCCGCACGCTCCGCGACGTCATCGGCCTGGACGCCCGCCCGCCCCGGCTCGCCGACAGCACCCTGATCCTGATCGATTTCCAGAACACCTACCGCACCGGGGTCATGGCCCTGGAGGGTGTCGACGAGGCCGTCGCCGCCGGTGCCCGGTTGCTGGCCGCCGCCCGCGCCCAGGGCGCGCCCGTGGTGCATGTGATCAACGACGGCGGTGAGGGCACCCCGTACGACATCCGTGCCGAGATCGGCGCCATCAGCCCCGAGGTCGCCCCCGTGGACGGGGAGCCGGTGGTGGTCAAGCGGTTCCCCGACTCCTTCCACGCCACCGACCTGGAGCAGACCCTCCGCGCCCTGGACGCGGGCCCAGACCTGGTGCTGGCCGGTCTGATGACCCATATGTGCGTCACGTTCACCGCGCAGGGCGCCTTCAACCGGGGCTACCGCCCCACGGTCGTCGCCGAGGCCACGGCCACCCGCGCCCTCCCCACCCCGGACGGCGCCCCGCTCCCGGCCGCCGCCCTCCACACGGCGGCCCTGACCACGATCGCCGACCTCTTCGGCCTGGTGGCCCCCGGGGTGAAGGACGTCACGGGCACCTGACCCACAGCCGCCCGCTCCGCACACGAGCCGGCCGACGGAGTCGGACGCCCTTCATTCGGGTCGGGGAGCCGTCTCATACACGGGACTGTTCGATCCTCCGTATGAGCCATAGGTAAACGCCATCCTCTGGTCAAAGGTCGGCTCCCAGTAGCTTCGACACCCCGTGCAGTACCAGCGCCAGCGGTCGGGCCTGGCAGGAAGAACCGTCGTCGTGTCCTTCCAGAGCAGGGGCCGGGCAGGACACTGGGGACATCGCGGGGGCTCGGCTACGGCCATATCGGGAGCGTAGCCACGCGCCGTCCCCACCAGCACGGATGTCCTTCCTTCGGGCGACCCCCCGGACGGTTGACCGGAACTCCGCACCACATCCCCTTTCGGTGCCTCCGGGTCAATCGTGGCGCCCGGGACCGGGGGTGGGAATTGCGGCGTCCTCGGGGCAGGCGTACACGACCCGCCCCGGGCCGCTCGCCCGCTCGATGTAGGCCACCTCGACCGGAGCGGTCGTCGTGCGGGCGCAGACACAGCACACGGCGGTCAGCGGCTCCGGGGGTGGGGTAGTCAGCCCCTCCACGGTCACCGGCGCAGTCCTTCGTACAGACACGGCAGCCACATCCCGTCCGGAACCACCACCAGCACCTTGCGCCGCCCGCGCCGCTCCTCGGCTTCGCGCCGGAAGATCTCCCGCGCGTCTTCCTTGGTCGGCCCGGTCCACGGCCGCGTCCATGGATCCACCGCGACGGCCCGCGTGGGCGCCGGTATGGGCTGAGGCTCGACCGGCCCCAGCCGGTCCAACGCCCGCAGCAGAAGACGGCGTACGAGATCACGCATGGCGTTCGGCTCCGGTCAGTGGTGGTGTTCGGGGTGCCGTCGCAGCAGCACATTGCAGTCGCTGACCCGCGACATGTCCCCCGTGGCCCGTGCCTTGCCTCGCTCGGCGACGAGCGCCGCGCACGCCGCGCAGCCGGGCACCGGGCTCGGGGGATCCAGCGACAGGCGGAAGACCGGGGGGAGATTCGTGGTCGCCTTCGAAGCCACCATGGCGTTGCGTCCTTCTTCAGTGCGGAGCCCGACGCCGGGCTTCGACGGCACGTTCCGGAGTGCTTTGACACTCCGGTTTCACGTACCGATCATGACCAACCACCAAGAGTCACCAATAGGTCGCGGGGTGGCCACGCGCGGCCAGATCACGGCCACGGCTCCATAGCAGAGGTCGCACATCGCACACTGGCACCATGAGTCGCAACGACGCACTCCGAGCCGCACGGCTCCACGCCGGTTGGCGCACCGTCGAGCAGGCGGCTGCGAAGCTCCAGCAGCATGGGCAGACACTGCTCGACGACCCGCATTTCACGATCTCCGCACGAACGTGGCGCCGCTGGGAGGGCGCCCGTCCTGGATGGCCGCCCGAGGAAACCGCGCATGTACTCAGGGACGCTTTAGGACGTTGGCCGGAGGACCTCGGGTTCACCACGCCACCCGGGTGGATCCGCCCATTGGAGCAGCGGGAGGACGATGTGAAACGCCGTGGGTTCGTCTCCGTCACTGCGGCGGCTCTCGTTCCCGGACCGGCGCCGATCCAGCATGTCGATCCTGCCCTCATCAGCTATTTTCAGGACCAGCTGGAAGGGCACTACCGCGCGGATATGTTCCTGGGTCCACATGACTTGATCGGGACGGTATCCGCCCAGTACCAACTCATTGACAAACTCGTGCGCTCCGCAAAAGGGGAGACCCGGCGGGGCTTACTGCGAATCGGCGCCGCCTACGCCGCACTCGTCGGCTGGTTGTACCAGGACGCGGGCGACATGAGCGGCGCCGCCTTCTGGCGTGGCATCACGCACGAGTTGGCAACCCGCTCCCGCGACCCGAATCTGATGGGGTACGCCCTTGTCAATCAAGCTCAGGTCCGGACGGACTTGGGGGACGGAGACGCAACCATCGACTTGTGCGGAGCAGCCCTTGAGCATGTGGCGGCGCTGACGCCGAAAGTTCGGGTCATGTCGCTTCAGCAGCAGGCGCACGGCGCGAGCCTCACCGGCGATCGCAGAGCTGTGGACCAACTTCTTGACGAGGCCGCAACGCTGTTGCCTCGCGTCGATGACAACCTGCCGTGGGGAAACGCTTGCCGTCGCACCCCGGGCTATCTGGAGGTCCAGCGGGCTACGTGCTACGGCCGTCTTGGCTGTGGCGGCGAGGCGGTATCCCTCTGGGGCCAGGTCCTCTCACTGGTGCCGGAAACAGCTCGCAGGGATCGAGGCGTGTACCTGGCGCGCTATGCGACGGCTGCCGCTATGGCCGGGGATCCGGACCAAGCGCTTGAATTGGCCCGTAGCGTCTCTCCCGTTGCGGTCGAAACACGCTCAGCCCGCCTGGCAAAGGAGTTGGACACTCTGGAGCGGTCCATGAGCCCGTGGCACGCTACTTCCGTAGGCCGGGAACTCTCCGATGTCCTGGCGCCTGTCATCCTGAGGGGAGCGCATGACTGAGGCACCTGTTCCGCTGACGGAGGACGAGATCGTTTCGGCCCTGCGGGACGCCCCCGGCTGGTCGCGTGAGGGCGACGAGATCAGTCGGAGTTTCCGTATCCGGTACCACGGCGGGGTCGCGATGATCGTGCATGTCGCCGATGTCGAGCGGCTCATCGGGCATCACGCCGATATCGACCTCCGCTGGGACGGCCTCCGCTTCGGGATCACCACCCACGACGTGGGACACCGGCTCACCGCCGCGGATTTCGATCTGGCGCGCCGTATCGACGGCATCGCGGCGGCGCACGGCGCCGAGCCGGTCGGCGGGTGAACGCCTCACGACCGGTGGGACCGGTAGCGGTCCGGGCCCCGCAGCGGAACGCCGGGCCCGGGCCGCCGCCGGTGGGCCGTCAGCCGTCGCGGTTGATGGCCGCGAACCCCTTGTTGACCGCCAGGAGGCCGCCGTCCACGCGGAGGACGGTGCCCGTGATCCAGGACGCGTCGCGGGAGGCCAGGAAGGCGACCGCCGCCGCGATGTCGTCCGGTTCGCCGATCCGGCCCAGGGGGTAGAGCTGGTCGGCCAGGGCGTCGAGGAGGTCCTCACGACCGTCCCAGTTGCCGGTGCGGATCGTGCCGGGGTTGATCTGGTTGACGCGGACGCCGCGCGCCGCCGCGTCGCCCGCGAGGGTACGGGTCAGGGACGCCAGGCCCGCCTTGGCCGCGCTGTAGGCGTGGTTGCCGAAGTCCGCCTCGGCGTTGACGGAGCCGATGTTGACGATCGCGCCCCGGCCGCCCGTCGCGGCGAGATGGGGCAGGGCGGCACGGGCGCAGCGCACCGCGCCCATCAGGGTGATGTCGAGGTCGCGCCGCCAGAGCGTGTCGATGTCGTCCTCGGCGATATCGGTGTCGGGGGCGGAGGCGAAGGCGTTGTTCACCAGGACGTCGAGGCCGCCGAAGCGTTCGACGGCGTGGGCGACGGCCGCGTCGACCTGGGCCAGGTCGCCGACGTCGCAGACGAGGGCCTCCGCGCCCGGTATATCCGCCGCCGCGGCTTCGGCGGCGGGGCCGTCGATATCGGTGAGCAGTACCCGCGCGCCCTCGTCCGCCAGCCTGCGCGCGGTCGCCGCGCCGATGCCGCGGGCCGCGCCCGTGATCAGGACCCCGTAACCCTCGAAGCGTTTCATAAGATCGAAAGTACCGTCCCGATCAAGCCCTTCCGATAGGTCGGCGGTGGGAATCCGCCCCTGGGTCACCGACGAGGAGCGGGCGGCGGACAAGAGGTCGGCGGCGTCCGCGGCCGCGGCGGACGAGCAGGCGCGGAAGGACGCGGCGGCGGAGGCCGCGGCCCGGCGGCTCTCCTTCGGTGAGCCGTTCGTGTTCGAGAACGGTCTGAAGGTCACCGTGGCCCGGCCGGGGCCGTTCGTCCCGGACGAGTTCGCCATGGGCCACGCCAAGGGCAACAAGGCGATCTCGGTGACGGTCACCGTCGTCAACACCGGCACGGAGCGGATCGAGGTCGAGACGGGCCTGCCCGATGTCACCGACGCGGACGGGGCCACGGCCGAGCTGCTGATCGACGGCAGCGGCCGCCAGAAGGTCATCACCGGCTACGTCCTCCCCGGCAGGCAGGCCGTCGGCACATACGCCTTCTCCCTCCCGCCCGCGGCCGCGGACCGCGTCGAGGTCGAGTTCAACCCCGACGCGGGCCGGTGGGACGACGCCTACTGGTCGGGCCCCACCGGCTGACGCGGGGCCCGTCGACGGCGGGGAAGTTCGTCAGTCGAGGACGCGGCCCCCGTGGTAGCGCAGCTCGTACGCCCGTATCCCCGACGCCGTCGTGATGTGCTCGACGCCCCGGAAGCGGGCCACGTCGCCCGTCGACTCGTCCGTGTACGTCAGCCCGTCGATCTCGTACCGGAAACCGCCGAGGAACCGGCCCTCCCGGTAGAGCGCCGTCAGGGACGCGGTGACGACCTTCCCGGCCCGGCCGGCGTCGATGTCGCCGGTCAGGACGTATCCGTAGTAGTTCATGCCCCACAGGGGGCGGTCGGCCAGGTGGACCGTCTCCTGGCCGAGGAAGTCCGTCCCGCCGAAGTAGCTGTCGCGGTAGACCAGATCGCCCTCTCGGTACTCCAGATCGTGGGACGCGGTGCGGACGGACGGGATCTTCCCGCCGCCGCCCGCATAGGTCGCCGCCTTCGCCCGGACGACGAAGGATTCCAGCTCCGCCGGGCTCATCACAGGTGCTGTGCTCATGTTCACCGTTGTACGCGCCCGGTCCGACAAACGAGAAGCATCCATTCCGCTTCGGCTCCGGCCGGGGAGTTCACGACACCGACCGCACCGCCCGGATCAGCGCCTGGGCGCGGGGGTCGGCGGTCACGCCCTTGCGGAGGCCGTTGGTGACATAGCCGAAGGCGGTGCCCGTGTCCGGGTCGGCGAAGCCGAGGGAGCCGCCCCGGCCGGGGTGGCCGAAGGAGCCGGGGCCCAGCAGGGGCGCCGCCGGGCCGTGGAGCATGAAGCCGAGGCCGAAGCGGGTGGGGACGACGAGGACCCGGTCGGGGCCCGCGGACTCCTCGGTCCTGGCCAGGGTCAGCGTCGCGGGCGCGAACAGCCGGTGGCCGCCGTCGACGTCGCCGATCGTCGCGGCGTAGAAGCGGGCCAGCGCCCTGGCGGTGGAGATCCCGCCGGACGCGGGCTGTTCGGCGGCGCGGTACGCCGGGTCGTTCTCGTCCGGCGGCGGGGATATCACCCCGAACGCGCGCCGCGTCAGCGAGTCCGGGTCCCGGTAGGCCTCCGCCACGGACCGCTTCGGCCGCAGTGCCAAGCCGCCGCCCGCGGCCGCCGGGGGCTCCTCCACCGGCGCGATCCGCCCCACCCGGTGGGCCTCGTCCGCCGGGAGCCCGATCCAGAGGTCGAGCCCGAGGGGGCGGGCGATCTCCTCGGCGACCCAGCGGCCCACGGTCCGTCCGGTGACCCGCGGCACCAGCTCGGCGAGCAGCCAGCCGTACGTCTGCACGTGGTAGCCGTGGTCCGTGCCCGGCTCCCACACGGGGGCCTGGGCGGCCAGCGCCGCCGGGCCGCTGACGCCGTCGATCGCCTCGGCCGGGGTCAGCGGGCGGTCGAGCGCGGGCAGTCCTGCGCGATGCGCGAGGAGATGCCGTACGAGCACCCGTTCCTTGCCCGCCGCCTTGAACTCCGGCCAGTACGTGGCCACCGGCGCGTCGAGGTCGATCCGGCCCCGCTGGTGCAGCAGCAGGACGACGGCGGCGGCGACCCCTTTGGTCGCTGACCGCACGATCTGGGCCGTGTCGACGGCCCATGGCCGCGCGGTGCCGTCCGTGGGCGCGTCGGCGTCCCGGGTGCCCGCCCACAGGTCCACGACCTTGTGGCCGTCCCGGTAGACCGCGACCGCCGCGCCCCGCTCGCCCCGCTGTTCGAAGTTGCGGACGAAGGCGTCGCGTACCGGCTCGAAACCGTCCGCCACCGTGCCGCGTACGTCCACCACAGCCGCCTCCGTCCCCGTGTTCCCGCCTACGTGCATCCGTCCATGGTGCAACGTCCGGGGAGCGGGAAGACTTCCAGGTCAGTCGGGAAGGGCGGCGAGGGCCTTCGGATCGAAGCCGTACGGCAGCTCCAGCCGGTGCGTCCGCAGCAGTTCGGGGTCGGCGAGGAGACCGCCGGTGGGCCCGTCCGCGACCACCACACCGTCGGCGAGTACGACCGACCTGGGGCAGAGTTCCAGTGCGTACGGCAGATCGTGGGTCACCATCAGCACGGTGACGTCCAGCGACCGGAGGACGTCCGCCAGCTCCCGGCGGGACGCCGGGTCGAGGTTGGACGAGGGTTCGTCGAGTGCGAGGATCTCCGGCTCCGAGACGAGGACGGTCGCCACCGCGACCCGCCGCCGCTGCCCGAAGGAGAGATGGTGCGGCGGACGGTCCGCGTATCCGGCCATCCCGACGCGTTCCAGCGCCGCCGAAACCCGGCGCTCCAGTTCGGGCCCGCGCAGCCCGGCGGCGGCCGGGCCGAAGGCGACGTCCTCCCGGACCGTCGGCATGAAGAGCTGGTCGTCGGGGTCCTGGAAGACGATGCCGACCCGGCGTCTGATCTCGGCGATATGGGGCCGCGCGACCGGCAGCCCGCCGACGGCGACCGTCCCCGCGCCGCCGCCGAGTATCCCGTTGAGATGCAGGACGAGGGTAGTCTTCCCGGCGCCGTTGGGGCCGAGGAGTGCGACGCGCTCGCCCCGGCCGACGGTCAGATCGACCCCGAAGAGTGCCTGGTGGCCGTCGGGATAGGCGTACGCGAGTCCGCGCACACTCAGGGACGGCGGCGGAGACGAGGGCGTCGACGGCGGTGGCGGTTCCGAGGGTGTCATGGGGCGCTCCATTCCAGGAGGCGGACGGCGAGCGCGGCGGCGGGCAGGGCGGCGGCGGCCGTCCACTGGGCCCGGCTCGCGGCCGCCGTTGCGGTGCGGGGCATCGTGCCGGCGTAGCCGCGGCTGAGCATCGCCAGATGGACCCGCTCACCGCGTTCATAGGTACGGACGAAGAGCGTGCCCGCCGTCCGGGCCAGCACCCCCCAGTGGCGTACGCCCCGCGCCTCGAAGCCGCGCGAACGGCGGGCGATCGACATCCGCCGCAGATCGTCGGCGACCAGATCGCCGTAGCGGATCATGAAGGAGACGATCTGGACGAGGAGCGGGGGCAGCCGGAGCCTCTGGAGGCCGGACGGCAGGGCGCGGATCTCGGTGGTGGCGGCGAGCAGGACGGACGCGGCGACGCCGAGGGTGCCCTTGGCGAGGATGTTCCACGCGCCCCACAGGCCCGGTTCGCTCAGGGTCGTCCCCGCGACGGCGACGGTCTCCCCGGGGCCCGCGGGCACGGTGAACGGCAGCAGCAGCGCGAAGGCGACGAACGGCGCCTCGATCAGCAGCCGTTTCAGCAGGGTGGTGGCCGGGACGCGGGCCACGGCGGCGACGGCGGCGAGCAGGGCGGCGTACAGGACGAAGGCGGGGACCGCGTGGCGCGGGGTGGAGACCACGACGAGTACGAAGCAGAAGACGGCGACGAGCTTGCAGTGGGGCGGCAGGGCGTGGACGGCGGAGCGCCCGGGGACGTAGAGGCGACGGCTGGGCGCCGCGCCCATCGTCAGTCGCCCCAGGAGGAGTCCGAAGAGGAATCCGAAGAGGAACCCCCCGAGCCCCCGGAATCGGAGGATGAGATCGGCGGGTGCGGGAACTGGTACGGCGCCGGCTCGGTGGGGGACGGCGGGTCGGCGCGCCGGGGGCGGGGCCGGGACTGGGGACGGGGACGGGAGTACGTGGCCGTCCGTACCGCGACCGCCCGCCGCCGGCGCGTCACCGCCCGGAAGACCAGCGTGCCCGCGACGGCCGTGGCGCCGACCCCGGCGACGCCCGCGAGCCCGACCGCCAGCCGGTCGTTCGCGATGTCCCCGAACTCGTAGTCCGCGAGCGGCCAGTCCGCGGTCGCGTGGTCGTCGGCCGCATCCCCGAAGCCCTTGTCGCCGGCCACCCGTTCCAGGCCGTCGGGGCTGGTGGAGGCGTAGAAGGAGACGACACCCGCGAGGACCGCGGCGGCGGCGAGACCGGTGAGCAGAAAGGCCCGGGGCGAACGGCCGGGCCGGGTATCGGGGACCGGCGTCGCGGCGGGCGCGTCGACCAGGGCCCCGTCCACCCACACCTTCAGCGGTACGGCGACCCGGTCCCGGGCCCCGTACACCAGGTCGGGACGGACGGCGAGGACCGCGCCGACCGTCGCGGTCGTGATCACCGCCTCGCCGACGCCGATGAGGACGTGGACCCCGGTCATCGCGGCCAGCACGGTGCCGAAGGGGACGTCGGTGGTGCCGCCGATCCCGTAGAGGACGGCGAAGACGGCCGCGGACGCCGGTACGGACACCAGCGCCGCGGCGAAGGTCGCCACGGTGACGGCGCTCCGGCGGCGCGGCAGGACCAGGAGCAGGGCACGGAAGAGGCCGTAGGCGACCGCGACGGTGACGACGCCGATGAGGGTGATGTTCACCCCGAGGGCTGTGAGTCCCCCGTCGGCGAAGAGGACGCTCTGCAGGAGCAGGACGACGGCGACGCACAGCACACCGGTGAAGGGGCCGACGAGGATCGCGGCGAGCGCGCCGCCGAGGAGATGGCCGCTGGTCCCGGCCGCGACCGGGAAGTTCAGCATCTGGACGGCGAAGACGAAGGCGGCGACGAGCCCGGCGAGCGGCGCGGCCCGCTCGTCACCGGAACCGGAAACGGAAACGGAACCGGAGCCAGGGCCGGGGCCGGAGGCGGACAGTTCGCGGCGGGCGCCGCGCAGGCTCACCGCCACGGCGGCGACGGCCACGGCTCCGGCGGCGGCCGATACGGGTGCGTTGATGAATCCGTCGGGCACATGCATGGCGGGCTCCGGATCGGTTAGGCGATCGGAAGTGCGATGAAGGACCGGGATGGACCGGGAAGGAGCGGGAGGACCAGGAGGCGGAACACGGGAAAGCGCGGCTGGCGGCATCGATTCTGCTCCCCTGCATATCCATCGCAACTGCGTCGCACTGTCAAAAGAGAGCAAAGCGCGATCGAGCCCTCCCCCAAAATATGGGACATTAGAGGGTAAAGGAGACGTTGTGAGGAGCGGCCGATGTCCCCCACCACCACCGTCGAGGACCATGCCTGGGCGCGGATCGTCAGCGATGCGCCCCAGTACCGGCCGGTCCGCGTCTCGATGTCGTACGAACCCGCCGAGGACCCGAAGGCCGTACGGTTCGCCTTCCCCGGCGGCACGGGATGGACCTTCCCCCGGGAGTTGCTGGAGAGCGGCCTGCGCGCCCCGGTCAGAAGCGGTGATGTGGAGGTCTGGCCGTGCGGCCGGGCGCAGGCCGTACTGGAGTTCCACTCCCCGGAGGGCGTCGCGGTCGTCCAGTTCGACTCGAACGTACTGAGCCGGTTCCTCCGCCATACGTACGCGACGGCCCGCCCGGCGACCCCGCCCCCGGCCACCACCCCGGTGGCCCCGCCGATCACCACCGCCCCGGCGGCCGGGACCGACGGGACCGTCACTCCGACGGCGTAACCCCCCGCGACCTCCGCGACCTCCGCGCGACCCGCCCGTCAGGCCCCGCCCTACGCGAACGGGCCGCACCCCCCGATGGGGGTGCGGCCCGTCGCCGTGGTCCGTCCGAAGCGGCCGGATCAGCGAGTCATCGTCGTACGGTCACGCGCACGGCCATACGTACGGTCATACGGTTCAGGCGGGTCAGACGCCGACCAGCCGACGGTCCTCGTCCGGGTCCTGGGGCCGGTGCGCCAGCTCCTGCTGGAGCTTCTCGCCCTCCACGTCCACGTTCGGCAGCGCCTTGTCGAGCCAGCGCGGCAGCCACCACGCCTTCTCGCCCAGCAGGGCCAGGACCGCCGGGACGATCGCCATCCGGACGACGAACGCGTCGAAGAAGACCGCGATCGCCAGGCCGAAGCCCATCATCATGACCATCTGCTCGCCCGAGCTGATGAAGCCGGCGAAGACGCCGATCATGATGACCGCGGCGGCGGTGACCACCCGGGCCCCGTCGCGGAAGCCCGTGACGATGGTCTGGCCGGGCGTCTCGCCGTGGACGTACGCCTCCCGCATCCGGGTGACGAGGAAGACCTCGTAGTCCATCGCGAGACCGAAGACCACACCGATCATGAAGATCGGCATCATCGACATGATCGGGCCGGGCTGATCGACGTTGAACAGATCGGCCATCCAGCCCCACTGGTAGACCGCGACGACCGCGCCGAGCGCGGCCACCACCGAGAGCAGGAAGCCGAGGGCCGCCTTCAGCGGCACCAGGATCGACCGGAAGACCAGCACCAGCAGCAGGAACGCCAGGCCGACGACGAGCGCCAGATACGGCACCAGGGCGTCGTTCATCTTCTGCGAGAAGTCGATGTTCAGGGCCGTGGCACCGGTCACGAAGACCGCGGCGCCGGTGTCGGCCTTGAACTTCTTGCTCTCCCCGCGGATCTCCTCGACCAGCTTCTCCGTGTCGACGGAGGACGGCCGGTCCTCGGGCACCACGGTGATCATGCCGGTGTCACCGGCCTTGTTCAGCCCGTCCGGGACGATCACCGCGGCCACGCCGTCCATCTTCTCGACGACGCCGGCGACCTTGTCGACCGCGGCCTTGGGGTCCTGGCTCTTCTTGCCGTCGACGACCATCGTCAGCGGACCGTTGAAGCCGGGGCCGAAGCCGTCGGCGAGCATGTCGTACGCCTTGCGCTGGGTCGACGCCGGCGAGGACGAACCCTCGTCGGGCAGACCCACCTGGAGCGACCCCGCGGGAATCGCGATCAGACCGAGGCCGACGACCGCGGTGAGCAGGACGGCGACCGGGCGGCGCAGCACGAACTCGGCCCAGCGGACACCGGCCTTCGGCTTGGCACCGGGGACGCCCTGGCTGAGATCGGCCCCGGCCTTGCGGGCCTTGCGCGCCTTGCGGCCGAGGATCTTGTCGCCCGCGAAGCCGAGCAGCGCCGGGATCAGGGTGATCGCGATGACCACCGCGATCACGACGGTACCGGCGGCGGCGAAGCCCATCTTGGTGAGGATGGGGATATTGACGACCGCGAGTCCGGCGAGGGCGATGACCACCGTCAGACCGGCGAAGACGACCGCGGAGCCCGCGGTGCCGACGGCGCGGCCCGCCGCCTCCTCGCGCTCCCGGCCGTCGGCCAGCTCGGAACGGTAGCGGGAGACGATGAAGAGCGCGTAGTCGATACCGACCGCGAGGCCGATCATCATCGCCAGCATGGAGGTGGTGGTGCCCAGGTCGAGCACGTTCGCCAGGGCGGCGATGGTGGAGATGCCGACGCCGACCCCGATCAGGGCGGTGAGCAGCGGCAGACCCGCCGCGATCAGCGAACCGAAGGTGATCACCAGGACGATCGCGGCGATCAGGATGCCGATCATCTCGCTCGACGCGGCGCTCTGCTCGACCATGGTCGCGTCGCCGCCGAGTTCCACGGCGAGCCCGGCCGACCTGGCGTCCTTGGCGACGTCGGTGAGCGAGTCCTTGCTCTTGTCGGTCAGCTCCATGGAGTTGACCTTGTAGGTGACCACGATGTAGGCCGTGGAGCCGTCCTCGGAGACCGCGCCTCCGGCGTACGGGTCGTCGACCGACGAGATCTCGGTCGAGCCCTTCTTCAGGGCGGCGATGGCCTCGTTGACCTCGGCCTTGTTCTTGGGGTCGGTCATCTTCTGACCGGCCGGCGCCTTGAAGACGACCCGGCCGGTGGCCCCGTCGGCGCTAGCACCGGGGAACCGCTCGTCCAGCAGGTCGAACGCCTTCTGGGATTCGGTGCCGGGCAGGGCGAAGCCGGGGTCCTTGGGCGTGGAGGCGGCGGACGCCGCGACTCCGGCGAGGACGAGGAGCGCCACCCATATGAGGGCGACGAGCTTGCGGCGCCTGAAGGCGAACCGCCCGATCTTATAGAGGAACGTGGCCACGAGGGCGTTCTCCCGTTGGTGAGACGAACAGGGCAGGGGGAGTCGGCCCGACGACGAGAGCGGCGCGCGTCAGGTACGGGTCGTACGGGTCGTACTGGTGTTTCCGGTCGTGCTGGTGGTGCTGGTGGTGCGTGAGCAAGGGATGGGGAAGTGGGGAAGAGAGTGATCCGCTGAGGGCCGGGGTGGGGGTGTCCGGTCCTGGGGAAGTCCGGGGCTAGGCGGGGACCCGCCCGGGGAGCCCGGTCAGGGGTTTCCCCCGGGCCGGTACCGGTCCGGATCGCTCCCGGCGGATCCGGTCCACCGGCCGTACGGGACGCTTCATCGCGCCTCCAGGGCCGGCAGCACGACCGCGTCCACGTACCGGGTGAGGAAGTCCCGGTTGGGGCCGCGGTCCTCGATCATCTGGACGGCGAAGAAGAGACCGAAGAGCATGTGCGGGACGAACTCACGGGCCGGATTGTCCGCGCCGACCTCGCCGCGGTCGACCGCCCGGTCGACCACGGTCCGCAGCGCCGCCGTATCCGGCTCGATGACCTTCTTGCGCAGCGCGTCGAAGAGGTCCGGGTTGGTATGGACCGCGTGGACCAGACCCCGCAGCAGCGCGGAGTCCTTCTCCATCTCGCAGTCGTCCGTCCGCATCAGCATCTCGTGGAAGTCACCGCGGAGACTGCCGGTGTCGATCGCGTCGGCACCGGTCCCGGAGGTGTGGTGTGCTGGAGGGCGGTCGCCACCAGCTCGGGCTTGTTGTGCCACTGCCGGTAGAGAGTCGCCTTGCTGGAGCGGGTCCTGGTCGCGACGGCGTCCATCGTCAGGGAGTCGTATCCGACCTCGCGCAGCAGTTCGAGCACGGCTTCGAACAGCTCGTTCTCGCGCTCGGGTGTCAGTCGGCTGCGGGACATCGGTCGACCTCCCCTCTGGTGCTCCTGTCGGGCGTCTCCCCGGATCCCGGCCGCCGGTCGCGGAGCCGCCGCGCCCGGCGGCTTTCCACGTGATCCCGCGACCGCTTCCGAACGAAACGGTTTCGTACCCTTCAAGAGTAGGCCACGGTCAAAGCGAAACGGTTCCGTTTCGACTGTGGGTTACCTCACCCGGCACGGGCTCAACCCTCCCCCGCCGAATCGGGTTCGTCCGGACGCACGAGTTGCCTCGGCCCCCGCGGATGGAAAGCATTGGGGGGTGAGCGACGACGTGGCGTACCTCCGATACCCGCATCTCCACGGCGACTTGGTGTGCTTCGCCGCCGAGGACGACCTCTGGGTGGCGCCCCTCGCCGGGGCGGGCGAACCCCCGGGACGGGCCTGGCGGCTCACCGTCGACCGGACCCGGGTCGGCCACCCCCGGTTCTCCCCCGACGGACGCCTGATCGCCTATACGACCTGGCGGAGCCTCGACCCCGAGATCCATGTGGTCCCGGTCGCGGGCGGCGAGTCCCGGCGGCTGACCTATTGGGGGTCCGTCGACACCCGGGTCTGCGGCTGGGCCCCCGACGGACACGTCCTGGCCGTCTCGTCGCACGGCCAGCCGTTCTCGTACTTCTCCTGGGCGTACAGCGTCCCGCTCGACGGCGAGCCCGGCGGACGGCTGCCGTGGGGGCCCGTATCGGATATCGCGGTCGCCGATGTCGCCGACGAGCGGCGGACCCTGCTGCTCACCGGGAAGCCGCCGCACGAACCCGCCGCGTGGAAGCGCTACCGGGGCGGCGCGACGGGACGGCTCTGGCTGCACGGGAAGCGGCTGCTGGCCGGGCTCGAAGGGCATCTGGACTGTCCGATGTTCGTCCGCGGCCGGATCGCCTTCCTCTCCGACCACGAGGGCGTCGGCAATCTGTACTCGTGTCTGCCCGACGGCTCCGACCTGCGGCGCCACAGCGACCACGACGCCTTCTACGCCCGGCACGCGTCCAGCGACGGCACCCGGGTGGTCTACCAGTGCGCGGGCGAGCTGTGGATCGTGGACGATCCGACCGTCCCGGACGCGGTGCCGCGCCGGGTCTCGGTACGGCTCGGCGGGCCGCGCACGGGCCGGCGTACGTATCAGATCCCGGCGTCCGACCATGTCGACGCGATCTCCGTGGACGCCACCGGGCGGGCCAGCGCCGTATCGGTACGCGGCAGCCTCTACTGGCTCACCCACCGCGACGGACCGGCCCGCACCATCGCCGACACCCCCGGGGTCCGGGTCAGGATGCCGGTGATGCTGGGGTCCGGCGGCCGGGTGGCGTATGTGACGGACGCGGACGGCGAGGACGCCGTGGAGATCGCGTACATGCCCCGGGCGACCGGGCAGCACGCGCCCCGCCGGATCGCGTCGGGTGAGCTGGGGGTGGTCCGCGAGCTCGTGTCGGACCCGCAGGGGAAGCGGCTGGCGGTGGCCTCGCACGACGGCCGGCTCCTGCTGCTGGACACCGGGGAGGCGGAGGAGGCCGAGGAAGCCGGGGAGGCCGGGGAGGCGGAGAAGGCGGAGAGCCCCGAGGCCGCGGAGGACGCCGCGGCGCCGGAAGCGGGGGCCGAGAGGGGTACGGAGCCGGGCGGCGGTTCCGGGGTCGTACGGCTGCTGCGCTCCCTCAACGGCCCGGTCGCCGATCTCGCCTTCTCCCCCGACGGCGCCTGGCTCGCCTGGTCCCAGCCCGGGGTGGGCCGTACCCTGCGGCAGATCCGGATGGCACGGATGAGGGACCGTACGGTCGTCGATGTCACCAACGGCCGCTTCGAGGACGAGAACCCGGTATTCACCAGCGACGGCCGCTATCTCGCCTTCCTCTCCTGGCGCGGTTTCGACCCGGTGTACGACGTCCACACCGGCGACCTCTCCTTCCCGCTGGGCTGCCGCCCCTATCTCGTACCGCTGTCGTCGGCGACCCCGTCGCCCTTCGCGCTGCTGCCCGACGGCCGGCCCGCCGCCGGGGGTCTCGACCCGCTGGACGAGCCGGAGCCGCCCGCCGCCACCGCCGACGGCGCGGCGGACGGTGCCGCGGCGCCGGGCGCCGGCGGCACGGTCGTCGTGGTGGAGACCGAGGGTCTGGAGAACCGGGTGACGCCCTTCCCGGTCGCCGCGTCGAAGTACTCGGCGCTCCACCCGGTCGCCGGCGGCGGCCTGGTCTGGCTCCGCTGGCCGATCTCCGGCGCGCTGGGCGAGACGTTCGCGAACCCGGCCGACACCTCGGGCCGCCCCACCCTCGAACACTTCGACATCACCAAGGCGCGCCGTGCCGAACTCGTCGACCATCTCGACTGGTTCGCGGTCAGCGGCGACGGCAGCAGACTGGTCGTGGTCGACGAGGGCGAGCTGCGGGCCGTACCGGCGGCCGAGTCCGGTGACGGCGACAGCACGGTCTACATCGATCTGCGGCGGGTCCATCACGAGGTGATTCCCCCGGCCGAATGGCGCCAGGCGTTCGAGGAGGCCGGGCGGCTGTTCCGGGCGTACTTCTGGGACCCGGGCATGAGCGGGATCGACTGGCGGGGCGTACTCGACCAGTACCGCCCCCTGCTGGACCGGGTGGCGTCCCCGGACGAGTTCGCCGATCTGCTGCGGGAGGTCGCCGGCGAACTGGGCACATCGCACGCGTACGTCAGCCCCGCGCGCCGCAACGAGGGCCCGCCGCACTACCAGCGGCCCATGGGACTGCTGGGGGCGAACCTGGTCCGCCGGGACGACGGCTGGGTGGTCGGGCGGATCCTGCCGGGCGACTCGTCGGACTCCAAGGCCCGCTCCCCGCTGGCCGGTACGGGCATCCGCGACGGCGCGGTCCTCACTCATGTCGACGGCCGTCCGGTCGACCCCGTCGCCGGTCCCTTCCCGATGCTGTCGGCCGCGGGCGGTACGACGGTCGAGCTGACGTTCCGTACGGCGGACGGCACCTCGGGGGCGCCCGGTGCGGCCCCCGCGTCCCGGCGGGTCGCGGTCGTCCCGCTGGTCGACGAACGGCCGCTCCGCTACCAGGACTGGGTGGCCAAGCGCCGCGACGTGGTCCGGGAGCTGAGCGACGGCCGGTGCGGCTATCTGCACATCCCCGACATGGGCGGCTCGGGCTGGGCGCAGTTCAACCGGGATCTGCGCCTCGAAGTCTCCCGCCCGGCGCTCATCGTGGACGTCCGGGGCAACGCGGGCGGCCATATCAGCGAGCTGGTCGTGGAGAACCTGACCCGCAAGATCATCGGCTGGGACCTCACCCGGGACGCGCGGCCCGTCTCGTACGCCTCCAACGCACCGCGCGGCCCGGTGGTCGCCCTGGCGGACGAGGCGACGTCGTCGGACGGCGACATGATCACGGCGGCGTTCAAGCTGCTGAACATCGGTCCCGTGGTGGGCACCAGGACCTGGGGCGGGGTGGTGGGGATCTCGGGGTCGCACCGGCTGGTCGACGGCACCTCGATCACCGTGCCGATGAACGCGGCCTGGTTCGACGAGTACGGCTGGTCCGTGGAGAACCGCGGTGTCGAGCCCGATCTGGAGGCGCTGCGGACACCGCTCGACTGGGCGGAGGGGCGGTACGCGGGGCTGGACGACGCGGTACGGGTGGCGCTGGAGATGCTGGAGAAGCGTCCCGCGCAGGATCCGCCGGGGTACGAGGGTGTGCCGGACCTCAGCCGCCCGCCGCTGCCGCCGCGGCCGCAGGCGGGGGGTGGCGGTACTGGTGCCGGTGCCGGTCGCGGGTCCCGTAAAAAGACCACGAAGACGGCGAAGGCAACTAAAACCGCGAAGAAAGCTAAAACCGCGAAGGATGTGAAGGGTGTGAAGCCCGCCCGGAAGAAGGTCGCCCGAAAGAGGGACACCAAGCCGGAATAGCCTTGCGGGGAAAGGCTGTTGTACGCCGCATGACCTTTTCTTCGGACCATGGGAAGCTCGGCCGCGTCGGCGTCTGGAGCCTTGCCCTCCGCGCGGCTCCCGGCGCCACGGAGCTGACGGCCGAGACGGCGGAGGCCGTCGCCGAGCTGGACGAGCTGGGATACGGCACGCTGTGGATCGGCGGCAGCCCCTCCGTCGCCGAGTCGGCGCCGGTCGTGGCGGCCGGGAGCCGGATCCGGGTGGCGACGGGCATTCTGTCGATCTGGCAGCACACGGCGGCGGACGTCGCGGCGGGCGTGGCCCGGATCGAGGAGTCCGCGCCCGGCCGGTTCTTCCTCGGACTCGGCGTCAGCCACGAGAAGTTCACCCCCCAGTACGCCAAGCCGTACGGGGCGATGGTGGCGTATCTCGACGAGCTGGACGCGGCCCCGGTGCCGGTCCCGGCGGACCGGCGGCTGCTGGCGGCGCTCGGCCCGAAGATGCTGCGGCTCTCCGCGGACCGGGCCGGGGGCGCGCACCCCTATCTGGTCACCGCCGGACAGACCGCCGAGGCCAGGAAGCTCCTCGGCCCCGACGCCACTCTCGCGCCGGATCTGAAGGTGGTGCTGGAGCCCGACCTCGACCGGGCCCGGCGGATCGCCCGGGACAATCTCTCCTTCTATCTCGAACTGCCCAACTATCGGAACAACTTCGAGCGGGCCGGCTTCTCCGACGCCGACTTCGTGGACGGCGGCAGCGACCGTCTGCTGGACGCGGTCTTCGCCCTCGGTGACGTGGACCGGGCCCGGGAGCGGGTGCGGGAGTTCCTGGACGCGGGCGCCGACCATGTCGCCCTGAATGTGATGACGGATGAGGAGGGCCTGCCCCGGCGGCAGTGGCGCGAGCTGGCGGCGGCGCTGGAACTGACCTGAACCCCGGCCTGACCTGACCTGACCTCGCCTGGCCCGACCCGACCATGGGCACGGTCCGGCCGCCGGTTCCCTCACCGGCCGGACCGGGCCGGTCCGGGCGCCCGGGCGGGCTCACCCGGCGATCGGGGTCTCCTCCCGGCCGCCGAGGAACGTCCGCGCCAGTTCGCGCAGCCGCGCGGTGACCTCGTCGGGCACCTCCACGGGCGTCATGTGCCCGGCCCCCTCCAGCAGGACCAGCTCCCGGCAGTCGGGCAGCTGCGCCGCGAGCCGGTGGGCGAGGACGGGCGGGCTGAGCCGGTCGGCCGTCCCCGCCAGGACGACCGTGGGCACGTCGAGCGCGCGGACGCCGTCGGTCAGGTCCAGCGTGTCCAGGACATGGGCCCAGGACGAGCGGACGATCCTGGGGCAGGCATGGACGATCCGGGCGCACTCGGCGACCTGTTCCGCCGTGGCGGCCGGGCTGAGGGCGATATGGCGCAGCGCCCGGCGGGCGAGCGGCGTGACCGGCCCGAGGGGCGCCCGCGTCCGCAGGAGCGCCCGGGTGAGCCGGGTCCGCAGCGGGCCGCGCGGCAGCCGGGGCACGACCTTGGACTCCTCGACGAGATGCGCGGCACCCGTACTGGCCAGCAGGACGGCCGCCGCATGCTCGGTGAGGGCGGGGCGACCGGCCGCGGCCATGATGGTCATGGCGCCCATGGAGTGCCCGGCGACGACGGCCCGTTCACCGGGGGCCAGGGTGGCGCGCAGAACGGCTTCGAGGTCGTCGGCGAGGAAATCCGTACCGACCCGGCCCATCGCGGTGCGGCCATGGCCGCGCTGGTCGTAGACGATCACACGGTGGTCCGCCGACAACGCCGCGATCTGCGCGGACCAGAAGCGGGTGGAGCAGGTCCAGCCATGGGCGAGGACGACGGCGGGGGCGTCGTCGGGACCGTGGACCTCGATATGGAGCACGGTGCCGTCGGCGGAATCGGCCGTACGGATCTCCTGGCGGGCGCTCATGCGGCGGTCCCCGCCCGTGGTGCCCGTGACCCCCGTGGCGCTTGTGACCCCCGTGGCGCCCGGCGGATGATCTCGTACTCCCCCAGATCGACCTCGCGCACCGCCCGCCGGAACTCGGTCGCCGACCCCGGCCAGAGCGTCGTGTTGCGCCCGGACTCGTCCAGATACCAGCTCTCGCAGCCGCCGGTCGTCCAGACGCTGTCCCGCATGCGGTGGTCGATGAACTCCCGCCACCCCGCGACGGCCTCGGGCCTCGCGACGAGGGCCCGGTCCGGCCCGAGCAGGGACAGCTGGCGCATGAAGTCGGCGAGATAGTTCAGCTGCGACTCGATCATCAGGACCATGGAGGTGTTCCCGACGCCCGTATTGGGCCCGATGACCGTCAGCAGATTGGGGAATCCGTCGACGGCGGAGCCGCGCAGCGCCTCCATTCCCGTCTTCCAGCGGTCCGCCAGCAGAACGCCGCCCACGCCCCGGACCCGTTCCGCGACGGCTGTGCGGGTGACCCGGAACCCGGTACAGAAGACGATGACGTCCGCCTCGGTCTCCGTACCGTCCGCCGCGATCAGGGTGGAGCCCCGGATCTCCGCCAGGGCCGAGCCGACCAGGGTCGTATTCGGCCGGGCGAGCGCCGGATAGAAGTCGTTGGAGAGCAGGATCCGCTTGCAGCCCATGCGGTACGAGGGCGTGAGCGCGGCCCGCAGCGCCGGGTCCCCGATCTGCCGGGCCAGATGGGCGCGGGCGATGCCCTCACCGCGCCGCAGCCGGCCCGGATGCCGGGTGAACGACCCTACGAGGAGTTCCCGCGCGGCCCACAGTCCCGCGCGGCGGGCCGTCGCGGTAGCCGGGACATGGCGATGCAGCCAGCGTTCGGCGCCGGTGACGGGCCGGTCGCCCTTCGGCAGAACCCAACTGGGGGTGCGCTGGAAGAGCGTCAGGGCCGCGGCCTCCGGCTGGATCACCGGCACGATCTGGACGGCCGACGCGCCCGAACCGACGACGGCGACCCGCTTGCCGCGCAGCTCCGCACCGTGGTTCCAGCGGGAGGAGTGGAAGATCTCGCCCGGGAAGCCGTCCGCGCCCGGGATATCGGGGATCCGGCCGTCGGAGAGGGGCCCGGTGGCGGAGACGACGACGTCGGCGGTGAGATCGCCGCCGCTCGTCCCGATCCGCCACAGCAGTTCGTCGTCGTCCCAGGCCGCCGACCGCACCTCGTGGTGGAGGCGCAGATGGGGCCGGATCCCGAAGAGGTCGGTCACCCGCTCCAGATAGGCGCGGATCTCGTCCCGGCCGGAGAAGACCCGGCTCCAGTCGGGGTTGGGGGCGAAGGAGAAGGAGTAGAGATGCGACGGTACGTCGCAGCCCGCGCCCGGATAGCTGTTGTCGCGCCAGGTGCCGCCGACGGAACCGGCCCGTTCGAGGACGACGAAGTCGGTGATGCCTTCCCGGCGCAGGCGTACGGCGGCGCCCAGGCCGCCGAAGCCGGAGCCGATGACGGCGACCCTGACGTGCGGGGCGCGGGCATGCGGGGGATCGGGATCCGGGGGCGCCGCGGGCCGCCGCCGGGTCCCGGACCCCCTCCGTACCGCTGTCGTCCTGCCGCTGTCGGCTCATTCCGCCTCCCCGGTGTTCCCCACGGGTATGCCCGTGCCCATGCCCTGCGCATGCGCCGGATGTGAACGCGCCGGTGCAGATGGCGGGTTCGGGTGGTTCCGGTGAGTCCGTACGATCGCGCCGGCAGTCACCGGCATGATCCGAGAATAAGACAGCGGCCCACCGAGCGGACGGCGTACGGCGACGGCTCACAGTGGGACGGGACAGGACGTGACGGGCGGCACACCCGCGCCGCCCGGTCCCCCGCCGCCGCCCCGCCCTACCGCTGCTCGAAGACCGCCGTCACCGGCGCGTGGTCGCTCCACCGGTCGGCGTGGGTGGCGGCGCGCTCCACCTGCGCCTTGGCCGTACGGGCGGCGAGCCCCGGCGTGGCGACCAGCAGATCGATCCGCCAGCCCGTGTCGTTGTCGAAGGCCCGGCCCCGGTAGGACCACCAGCTGTACGGGCCCTCCTGGTCCGGGTGGAGGGCGCGGACCACGTCCACGTACCCCGCCTCCTCGTAGACCCGGGTCAGCCACTCCCGCTCCTCGGGCAGGAAGCCGGAGGACTTGCGGTTCGCCCGCCAGTTCTTGAGGTCGGCCTCCCGGTGGGCGATGTTCCAGTCCCCGCAGACCACGACCTCCCGGCCCTCCCCCTCGGCCCGCGCGCGCAGCGCCCGCAGATAGGGCAGGAACTCGTCCATGAACCGGTACTTCTCGTCCTGCCGCTCCGTACCGACCTCACCCGACGGCAGATACAGGCTGGCGACCGTGACACCCGGAAGGTCCGCTTCCAGATACCGGCCGCTGTCGTCGAACTCCGCCGACCCGAATCCGGTCCGCACCGCGTCGGGCTCCCGCCGGGTGTACAGCGACACCCCGGCGCGCCCCTTCGCCGCGGCGGGCGCGTGCGCGGTGAACCAGCCCTCCGGATTCCGTACGGACTCCGGAAGCTGCTCCGGCTCGGCCCGTACCTCCTGGAGGCAGATCACATCGGCCCCGGTCGTGGCGAGCCACTCGACGAAGCCCTTCTTCGCGGCGGCGCGGAGGCCGTTCACGTTCACGGAAGTCACGGTCAGCATCCGGGCAGCCTAACCCGCCGGCGGTCCCGTGACCGGACCGCGGCGGCCCGTTACGCGACCCCCGTCACACCCGTCGGAGCAAGCGCCCCAGGGGGCCGAAAACGTACGATGAGCTGCATGGATATTCGCAGGGTCGCGTTCGACCACCCCGACGCCGTGAAGCTCAGCGACGAGGTACGGCTCGAATACATGAAGCTGTACGGCCCCGAGGACGGCGGCGACGCCACCCCGCTCGACATCACGATGTTCGCCCCGCCGCACGGGCTGTATCTGGTCGCGTACGACGACGGGGGCGACCCCCTGGCGACCGGCGGCTGGCGCGCCCAGGAGGACAATCCGGAGGGGTACGCGGACGGGGACGCCGAGCTGAAGCGGATGTACGTGGTCCCGCGGGCGCGCGGACGCGGCCTGGCCCGGCGGATCCTGGCGGCCCTGGAGGACGACGCGCGGACGGCCGGCCGCAGCCGGATGGTCCTGTCGACGGGCTCGGCCCAGCCGGAGGCGATCGCGCTCTACGCGTCCTCCGGTTACGAGCCCGCCCCGACGACCTTCGGCCACTACCGCGACCACGACGACGTCCGCTGCTACGTCAAACCGCTGTCCTGACCCCCTTCCGCCCCTGCTGCCCCGGCCCGGCCGGGATCGGCTCCACCGGTCGGCCTGATTTCGGCGCCGCGGAACATTCGTCCAAGACAGGGCCTTCGCGGTCGGGTCTGATGGTGGCCATGAGCGGCGACGCGGCGGGGCACGTACCCGCGGACCAGGACACGGCGGACGGCTGGGAGGTCGCCCACCCCCGGCCGAACCGACCGGGCGGGCCGGGCGGACCCGGCAGACCGGGCGGATCGACCGGATCGACCGGATCGACCGGATCGACCGGATCGACCGACGGTACGGCTCTCACGGGCGTCCGGATGGCCGGGTTCCGCGACCGGGCCGCCGTCGGGCTCGATCTGCGTGTCCTGCCCCAGCCCGTCGTGACCGTCGTCATCGGGCTCGGCGAAGCGCCGCTCACGGTGGAGAGCGCCACGGGACGGCGCGCCGTACGAAGCCTCGTCGCCCCGCTGTCGCCCGGCCGGGCGCGGGTCCTCGGGACCGGCGTCGCCTGTGTCGAGATCCAGCTCTCCCCCGGCGCCGCCTACACCCTGCTGGGCGTCCCGCCGCGCGAACTGGACGGCGCGGTCACCGATCTCGCGGACCTGTGGGGCGAGCCCGAGCGGCGCCTCAGGGACCGGATGACCGGCACCCCGGACTGGCAGGAACGGCTGACACTGGCGCACGAGTTCCTCGCGCGGCGGTCCGTACGGGCCCCGCGGCTGACGCCCGAGGTCGCCGCCGCCTGGGAGACCGTCGTGGCCCGCCGTGGCCGGGTCAGAGTCGACGACCTCGCCGCGTCCTGCGGCTGGAGCCGCAGGAAACTGTGGTCCCGGTTCACCGACCAGATCGGGATCACCCCCAAACGCGCCGCCGTACTGGTCCGCTTCGACCGGGCCGCGCGGGCGCTGAGCGCGGGGGCGAACGCCGCCGCCACCGCCGTGGCCTGCGGATACGCCGACCAGCCCCATCTCCACCGGGACGTACTGGCCCTCGCCGGGTGTACCCCCGGCGCCCTGACCGGCCTGCGGACGTCCGCCGGCTGACCCGTACCACCCGCCCGAGAAGACCAGCCGAGATCAGACGAGATCAGACGAGACCAGCCGAGAAGGGACACCATCGCATGACCGGCGACGAAGCCCGTCCGACGAACTCCGCCGACTCCACCGACTCCACGGACCCCACGGACCCCACCGGCCCCACCACCGACCAGGCCGGCGCTCACGCCGACCCCACCGCCCGGAATCTGCTCGCCCGGATGGTGTTCGGGACCATGGCCGCGCAGACCCTGCGGGCAGCGGTCCGGCTGCGGGTGGTCGAGCTGATCGGCGACGCGCCGCGCGGGGCCGGCGAGGTGGCCGCCGACGCGGGGACCGCGACCCTGCCCATGACCCGGCTGCTGCGGGCCCTGGCCAGTCTGGGCCTGCTCCGGGAGCACACCCCCGGGATCTTCTCGGTGACCCCGGCCGGAGCGCTCCTCCACCCCGACCGGCCCGACTCCTTCGCCTCCTTCGTGACGATGTTCACCGATCCGATGATGACCCGCGCCTGGGAGCGGCTCGACGACAGCGTCCGTACCGGCGAGATCGCGTTCGACCAGGTCTTCGGTACCGACTTCTTCCGCCATCTCGGGCAGCACCCCGAGCTGTCCGCGGCGTTCAACAGCTCGATGAGCCAGGCCAGCAGGGACACCGCCGCCGTACTGCCGGGCGCCTTCGACTTCGGCCGCTTCACCAAGGTCACCGATGTCGGCGGCGGTGACGGCACCCTCCTGGGCGCCGTACTCGCCGCGCATCCCGGTCTGACCGGCGCGGTCCTCGACACGGCGGAGGGCCTGGCCGAGGCGCCGGGAAACCTGGCGGATCTCGGCGTACGGGACCGCTGCGACCTGCTCACCGGCGACTTCTTCCGCGCGGTCCCCGAGGGCTCCGACCTCTATCTGATGAAGAGCGTCCTGCACGACTGGACGGACGACCAAGTGGTCACCATCCTCACCAACTGTCGCAAGGTCCTGCCGCCCGAGGGACTCGTCCTCATCGTGGAGCCGGTGCTTCCGGAGGTCGTGGACCCGGCGGGCGGCGGGCCCTATCTGAGCGACCTCAACATGCTGGTGAACGTGGGCGGACGCGAACGGACCCGTGCGGACTTCGAGGAGGTGTGCCGGCGGGCGGGGCTCGCCCTCACCTCGGTCACGCCCCTCCCGAAGGCGCCGCCGTTCTGCCTCGTCGAGGCCGTGGCGGCGGACTGACCCCGGTCCGCCGATCCGCCGATCCGCCGGTCGAGCCGTCCGCCGGTCCGCCGGTCGAGGCGTGCCCCCCCGGGGCCCCCGGAGCCCCCCCCCCGGCGGGGGGGGCGCCCCCCCCGGTGCCGCGGCCCCCCCCCCCCCGTCCGACGCGGAGACGTAGGGACGTGAGGACTCAGGTCCGGCTGAGGACCGCGTCCGGCTGTGCCGGGATGGCCGCCGTGTCGGCGGGCCGCTCGCGCACGCTCAGCAGCAGCCGCATCACCGCGACCCACATCAGCGACGAGCCGAGCATATGGGCCCCGACGAGGACCTCGGGCACCCCGGTGAAGTACTGGAGATAGCCGATCCCGCCCTGCAGCAGCAGGACGACCAGCAGGTCCCGGGCGCGGGCCCGGGTGTCCCGCGGCGCGTCCACCACCCGGAGCACCAGCCACATCGCGACCGCGAGCGCGCAGACCAGCCAGGCCGACGCGGCGTGCAGCTGGGCCGCCGCGGCCCAGTCCCACGGCATCCGGGGCACATCGCTGCTGTCGCCCGCGTGCTTGCCCGAGCCGGTGACGGCCGTGCCCAGCACGATCGCGAGACCGGCGGTGACCACGACCGCCCAGGAGAGCCTGCGCACGGGGCGCGGTACCCGGGGGCGCGGCGGGCCGTCACCCTCGCCGGCCCGGTGCCAGGTGAGAACGGCGACCGTGAGCAGCGCGTTGGCGAGGACGAAGTGCGTGGCGACGGTCCACGGGTTGAGGGCCGTCCAGACCGTGATGCCCCCCAGGACGGCGTTGGCGACCACGATCCAGAACTGGAGCCAGCCGAGCCGGGTCAGGGACCGGCGCATCGGCTTCGCGGCGCGCGCGGCGACGATCGTCCAGCCGACGGCGGCCGAGAGGACGTACGTCAGCATCCGGTTGCCGAACTCGATGGCCCCGTGCAGCCCCTGCTCGGGGGTGGCGAAGAGGCTGTCGTCGGTGCACTTGGGCCAGGTGTCGCAGCCCAGGCCGGATCCGGTGAGCCGGACCGCGCCTCCGGTGACGATGATGACCACGGTCATCACGACGGCGGAGAGCGCGGCCCGCCGGACGATGCCCGGCGCGGGCGTCCAGCGCTGCGCGATGCGGTCGAGGGGAGTTTGCACGGGCCCATCGTAGGACGGGCCTTGTGCATCGATTCACGAGGGGTGCCCGGCGCGTCGGCCGGGCCGGGGCGGAGCCCTGCCGTACCGCCTACTCCCAGCGGAAGAAGCGGGCCGCGGCGCCGAGACCGAGGGCCGCCCACACAGCGAGGATCCCCAGCGCGGACCAGGGCACCCCGGAGCCGTCCGTGAGGACGTCGCGCAGCCCGTCGGAGAGCGCCGAGATCGGCAGCAGCCCGAGGACGTCGGCGGCGCCGTCGGGGAAGCGGTCCAGCGGGACGATCACCCCGCCGCCGACCAGCAGCAGCAGAAAGACCAGATTGGCCGCGGCCAGGGTCGCCTCGGCGCGCAGGGTGCCGGCCATCAGCAGCCCGAGGCCGCAGAAGGCGGCGGTCCCGAGGGCGAGCAGCAGGACGACGGCGGCGAACCCGGTCGCGCCGCCCTTCGGCGACCAGCCGAGACCGAGGGCGATGGCGGTCAGCAGACCGATCTGGAGGAGCTGGGTCAGCAGGACGGAGAGCGTCTTGGCGCACATCAGCGCCCAGCGGGGGAGCGGTGAGGCGCCGAGCCGTTTGAGGACCCCGTACCGGCGCTCGAAGCCGGTGGCGATGGCCTGGCCGGTGAAGGCGGTCGACAGCACCGCGAGGGCGAGGACGCCCGGGGCGAGGAAGTCCACCGCCCGCTCGCTCCCGGTGTCGACGATGTCGACGGTCGAGAAGAGGACCAGGACGAGGGACGGGATGACGATGGTGAGCAGCAGCTGCTCGCCGTTGCGCAGCAGCATCCTCGTTTCGAGGGCGGTCTGCGCGGCGATCATCCGCCCCAGGGGGGCGGCACCGGGGCGGGGTGCGTACGTACCGGTGCTCATCAGCGCAGCTCCTTGCCGGTCAGCTCCAGGAAGACGTCTTCCAGGGTGTGGCGCTCCACCGAGATGCCGTCCGGCATGACGCCGTGCTGGGCGCACCAGGAGGTGACCGTGGCCAGCAGCTGCGGCCCGACATCGCCCGTTATCCGGTACGTCCCCGGGATCGGTTCGGCCGCCTCGGTGCCGTCCGGGAGGGCCTTGAGGAGGGAGCCGACGTCGAGGCCGGGGCGCCCGGTGAAGCGGAGGGTGTTCTCGGCGCCGCCGCGGCAGAGCTGCTCGGGGCTGCCCCCGGCGATGACCCGGCCGCCGTCGACGATCGCGACGTCGTCGGCCAGCTCCTCGGCCTCGTCCATGAAATGGGTGGTGAGGACGATCGTGACGCCGTCGGCGCGCAGCTCGCGGACGAGGCTCCAGGTGGCGCGGCGGGCCTGGGGGTCGAGCCCGGCGGTGGGCTCGTCGAGGAAGACCAGTTCGGGGCGGCCGACGACGGCCATCGCGAGGGAGAGCCGCTGCTGCTGGCCGCCGGAGAGCCGCCGGTAGGCGGTCCGGCCGCAGTCGCCGAGTCCGAGCCGTTCGACGAGGAGGTCCACGTCCAGCGGGTCGGCGTGCAGCTTCGCCATATGGCGGAGCATCTCCACGGCGCGGGCGCCCGAGTAGACCCCGCCGGACTGGAGCATCACCCCGACGCGGGGGCGCAGCCGGGAGGCGTCGGCGACGGGGTCGAGACCGAGGACGCGTACCGTGCCCGCGTCGGGACGGCGGTAGCCCTCGCAGGTCTCGATGGTGGTGGTCTTTCCGGCTCCGTTGGGGCCGAGGACGGCGGTGACGGACCCCCGGGGGACCGTGAGGTCGAGGCCGTTCACGGCCGCCTTGGATCCGTACCGCTTGACCAGGCCCTGGATCCGGACGGCGGGCTCGCTCTGCATGCCGGGAAGTCTAGGTGCCGGTACTGACGCCCCGGGGCCGTACCCCCGACTCCGATGGCGGTACCGCCTCAGGGGGCCGGTGAAAATGCTCTGGTGTGGGCGGGGCGGGTGGGGCGCACCGGGTCCCGGGAGGCAAAAGAGGCTTCGGAGCGCTTCGGGAAAACCTCCGCGCATAGGGCCGACGCCCGTGGGAAACGAGCCCTTGAATCGGTCGTTTTACCTGGTCAGGGGCGCTGTAAGGGTCCGCGGGCGGCAAACCCGCTTAGGTTACCCTAAGTGATGAACGGCACCGCGGGTGGATCCGTATGGTGGTTGTCACTCCTCCGGGAATTACGCAACAATGGCGTTGTGAAAAACGTCGGCGAGGCTCCTCGGGAGGAACTCGCGACCGGGACGCGGTCGGATCATTCGACGCGCAACCGGGTCGCGCGCTCCATCCTGGACCACGGCCCGTCCACGGTGGCCGACCTCGCGGGCCGGCTGGGGCTCACCCAGGCCGCGGTCCGCCGCCACCTCGACACCCTCGTCGCGGAGAACACCGTCGCGGCCCGGGAGAAGCGGGTGTACGGCGCCAGGACCCGCGGCAGGCCGGCCAAGGTCTTCGTCCTGACCGACTGCGGCCGGGACGCCTTCGACCAGTCCTACGACTCCCTCGCGGTCGACGCCCTCCGCTGGATCGAGCGGAACGCCGGGGGAGAGGCGGCCGTCGCCGCCTTCGCCCGCGACCGCATGGACCACCAGGCGAAGCCCTACCGCGAGGCCGTCGCCGCGGCCCCGCCCGACGGGCGCACGGCGGCACTGGCGAAAGCCCTCAGCGCCGACGGGTACGCTGCTGTGGCGCGTGCCGCCCCGGGGGGGCAGCAGGGCGAGCAGCTCTGCCAGCACCACTGCCCGGTCGCGCACGTCGCCGAGCGGTACCCGCAGCTGTGCGAGGCGGAGACCGAGATCTTCTCCGAGCTCCTCGGGACCCATGTACAGCGGCTGGCCACGATCGCCCACGGCGACGGGGTCTGTACGACGTTCATCCCCGGGAGCCCGCGCGGCACCCCGCGGGGTCCGCGGACGGCATCCGCCCCACAGACGACATCATCAGCATCCACACGCACGGCCGGGAGGAACCCCGCATGACTCTCCCCACGGAGACTGCTCACCCCGAACTGGAGGGTCTGGGCACCTACGAATTCGGCTGGGCCGACTCCGACGCAGCCGGCGCCGCGGCCAAGCGCGGCCTCTCCGAGGACGTCGTCCGCGACATCTCCGGGAAGAAGAACGAGCCGGAGTGGATGCTGAAGCTGCGCCTCAAGGGCCTGCGGCTGTTCGACCGGAAGCCCATGCCGAACTGGGGCTCCGACCTCTCCGGCATCGACTTCGACAACATCAAGTACTTCGTCCGGTCCACCGAGCGCCAGGCGGCGTCCTGGGAGGACCTGCCCGAGGACATCAAGAACACCTACGACCGGCTCGGCATCCCGGAGGCGGAGAAGCAGCGCCTGGTCGCCGGTGTCGCCGCGCAGTACGAGTCGGAGGTCGTCTACCACCAGATCCGTGAGGACCTGGAGGAGCAGGGCGTCATCTTCGTCGACACCGACACGGCGCTGAAGGAGCACGAGGACCTCTTCAAGGAGTACTTCGGCACCGTCATCCCGGTCGGCGACAACAAGTTCGCGTCGCTGAACACCGCCGTCTGGTCCGGCGGCTCGTTCATCTACGTCCCGAAGGGTGTCCACGTCGACATCCCGCTCCAGGCGTACTTCCGGATCAACACCGAGAACATGGGCCAGTTCGAGCGGACCCTGATCGTCGTCGACGAGGACGCCTACGTCCACTACGTCGAGGGCTGCACCGCCCCGATCTACTCCTCCGACTCGCTGCACAGCGCCGTGGTGGAGATCATCGTCAAGAAGGGCGGCCGCTGCCGCTACACGACGATCCAGAACTGGTCGAACAACGTCTACAACCTGGTCACCAAGCGCGCCGTGGCCTACGAGGGCGCGACCATGGAGTGGGTCGACGGCAACATCGGCTCCAAGGTCACCATGAAGTACCCGGCCGTCTACCTGATGGGCGAGCACGCCAGGGGCGAGACGCTCTCCATCGCCTTCGCGGGCGAGGGCCAGCACCAGGACGCCGGGGCCAAGATGGTCCACATGGCGCCCAACACCTCCTCCAACATCGTCTCCAAGTCGGTGGCGCGGGGCGGCGGACGCACCTCCTACCGCGGTCTGATCGAGATCGGCGAGGGCGCCCCCGGCGCCAAGTCGAACGTGCTCTGCGACGCGCTGCTCGTGGACACGATCTCCCGCTCGGACACCTACCCGTACGTCGACGTCCGCGAGGACGACGTGTCCATGGGCCACGAGGCGACCGTCTCCAAGGTCTCCGAGGACCAGCTCTTCTACCTGATGAGCCGGGGCATGACCGAGTTCGAGGCGATGGCGATGATCGTGCGCGGCTTCGTCGAGCCGATCGCCAAGGAACTGCCGATGGAGTACGCGCTGGAACTCAACCGGCTGATCGAGCTCCAGATGGAGGGTTCGGTCGGCTGACCCGGCCGCCGCACCCCTGTGGGGCGGGCATCGCCGTGCCCGCCCCCGCCGACAGATTTCCTTCACCACAGGCAGAGAGAGAGCACGACGACAGCCATGGCTGAGGCTCAGAACATCCCGGCGGGTTCCACCACCGCCGGCGCGATCGCGGTGGCCGCCGAATCGACCGTCGCCACCCGGATGAGCGCGCCCCCGTCGTTCGACGTGGCGGACTTCCCGGTCCCGCACGGCCGCGAGGAGGAGTGGCGGTTCACCCCGCTGGAGCGGCTCGCCGGACTCCACGACGGCACCGCCGTCGCCTCCGGCGGCGTGAAGGTGGCCGTGGAGGCCCCCGAGGGCGTCACCGTCGAGACCGTGGGCCGCGACGACGCCCGGCTCGGCCGGGCGGGCACGCCCGTGGACCGGGTGGCGGCCCAGGCGTACACCTCCTTCGAGCAGGCGTCGGTCGTCACCGTGCCCAAGGAGGCCGTGCTGACCGAGCCGGTCCGGATCGCCGTCCACGGCGAGGGCGGGGTCGCCTACGGCCATCTCGTCGTCGAGCTCGGCGCCTTCGCCGAGGCCGTCGTCGTGATCGACCACACCGGTGACGCGGTCCTGGCCGCCAATGTCGAGTACGTACTCGGCGACGGCGCCAAGCTGACCGTCGTCTCCGTCCAGGACTGGGACGACAAGGCCGTCCATGTCTCCCAGCAGGACGCGCTGGTGGGCCGGGACGCCTCCTTCAAGTCCGTCGTCGTCACCTTCGGCGGCGATCTGGTACGGATCCACCCCCGGGTCGCCTACGCGGCCACCGGCGGCGAGGCCGAGCTGTTCGGGCTCTACTTCACCGACCGCGGACAGCACCAGGAGCACCGCCTCCTGGTCGACCACAACGCGCCGCACAACAAGTCCAACGTGGTCTACAAGGGCGCGCTCCAGGGCGCCGAGGCCCACGCCGTCTGGATCGGCGACGTCGTCATCCGGGTCGCGGCCGAGGGCACCGACACCTACGAGATGAACCGGAACCTGGTCCTCACGGACGGCGCCCGGGTCGACTCGGTGCCGAACCTGGAGATCGAGACCGGTGAGATCGTCGGCGCCGGACACGCGTCGGCCACCGGCCGGTTCGACGACGAACAGCTCTTCTACCTGATGGCCCGGGGTATCCCGCAGCACGAGGCCCGCCGTCTGGTGGTCCGCGGCTTCTTCGCCGAGCTGGTCCAGCAGATCGGTCTCCCCGATGTCGAGGAGCGCCTGATCGCCAAGATCGAGGAAGAGCTGGAGGCGTCGGTCGCATGACGTTCGTCCGAGCCTGCGCGCTCAGTGAGCTGGAGGACGACACCCCCAAACGGGTGGAGCTCGACGGCCTGCCGGTCTCGGTCGTCCGTACCGAGGGCGAGGTCTTCGCGATCTACGACATCTGCTCGCACGCCAACGTCTCGCTCTCCGAGGGCGAGGTGGAGGACTGTCAGATCGAGTGCTGGCTCCACGGCTCCAGCTTCGACCTGCGTACCGGAAAGCCGTCCGGACTGCCCGCGACGCGCCCCGTCCCCGTATACCCCGTAAAGATCGAAGGGGACGATGTGCTCGTCTCCCTCACCCAGGAGTCCTGAGCTACCCATGGCAACGCTTGAAATCCGCGACCTCCACGTCTCCGTCGAAGCCGAGAACGGCTCCCGGGAGATCCTCAAGGGCGTCGACCTGACCGTGAAGCAGGGCGAGACCCACGCCATCATGGGCCCCAACGGCTCCGGCAAGTCCACCCTCGCCTACTCGCTCGCGGGCCACCCCAAGTACACGATCACCGGTGGCCAGGTCACCCTGGACGGCGACGACGTCCTGGAGATGTCCGTCGACGAGCGCGCCCGCGCCGGTCTCTTCCTCGCCATGCAGTACCCGGTCGAGGTCCCCGGTGTCTCCGTCTCCAACTTCCTGCGCACCTCCGCCACCGCGATCCGCGGCGAGGCGCCCAAGCTGCGTACCTGGGTGAAGGAGGTCAGGGAGGCGATGGAGCGGCTCCAGATGGACCCGGCCTTCGCCGAGCGCAACGTCAACGAGGGCTTCTCCGGCGGTGAGAAGAAGCGGCACGAGATCCTTCAGCTGGAGCTGCTGAAGCCGAAGATCGCGATCCTGGACGAGACCGACTCCGGCCTCGACGTCGACGCCCTGCGCGTCGTCTCCGAGGGCGTGAACCGGATCCGCGAGAGCGGCGAGGTCGGCACCCTGCTGATCACCCACTACACCCGCATCCTGCGGTACATCAAGCCCGACCACGTGCATGTCTTCGCGGCCGGCCGGATCGCCGAGTCCGGCGGTCCCGAGCTGGCGGACAAGCTGGAGGCCGAGGGCTACGAGGAGTACGTCAAGGGGGGCGTGACCACATGAGCGCAGAGCTGCCGGGGCTGCTCGACACCGAGGCCATCCGTAAGGACTTCCCGATCCTCGACCGGGTGATCCACGACGGCAAGAAGCTCGTGTACCTGGACAGCGCGGCCAGCTCTCAGAAGCCGCGCCAGGTCATCGAGGCGATGAGCACGTACTACGAGCGGCACCACGCCAATGTGCACCGTGGTGTCCATGTGCTCGCCGAAGAGGCCACGGCGCTGTACGAGGACGCCCGGACCAAGGTCGCGGAGTTCATCAACGCGCCCAGCCGGGACGAGGTGATCTTCACCAAGAACGCCTCGGAGTCGCTCAACCTGGTCGCCAACATGCTCGGCTGGGCCGACGAGCCCTACCGGGTCGACCGTGAGACCGAGGTCGTCATCACGGAGATGGAGCACCACTCCAACATCGTGCCGTGGCAGCTGCTGGCGCAGCGCACCGGCGCGAAGCTGAAGTGGTTCGGCCTCACCGACGACGGCCGTCTCGACCTGAGCAACATCGAAGAGGTCATCACCGAGCGGACGAAGATCGTCTCCTTTGTGCTGGTCTCCAACATCCTGGGCACGATCAACCCGGTCGAGGCGATCGTCCGGCGCGCCCACGAGGTCGGCGCGCTGGTGCTGATCGACGCCTCCCAGGCCGCCCCGCACTCCCCGCTGGACGTCCAGGCCCTCGGCGCCGACTTCGTGGCCTTCACCGGCCACAAGATGTGCGGCCCGACCGGGATCGGCGTGCTGTGGGGACGGCAGGAGCTGCTGGAGGACCTGCCGCCGTTCCTCGGCGGCGGCGAGATGATCGAGACCGTTTCGATGCACTCCTCGACCTACGCCCCCGCGCCGCACAAGTTCGAGGCCGGTACGCCGCCGATCGCCGGGGCCGTGGGTCTCGGCGCCGCGGTGGACTACCTCGAAGCCATCGGCATGGAGAAGATCGCCGCCCATGAGCACGCGATCACCGAGTACGCGGTCTCGCGGCTGCTGGACGTCCCCGATCTGAGGATCATCGGCCCGACGTCGGCCGAGGACCGGGGCGCCGCGATCTCCTTCACGCTCGGTGACATCCACCCGCACGACGTGGGCCAGGTCCTCGACGAGCAGGGCATCGCGGTCCGGGTCGGCCACCACTGCGCGCGGCCGGTCTGCCTGCGGTACGGAATTCCCGCGACCACCAGGGCGTCGTTCTATCTGTACTCCACGCCCGGCGAAGTGGACGCGCTGATCGACGGGCTGGAGCACGTCCGTCAGTTCTTCGGATAGCGGGAGCCGTGTCGTGAAGCTTGATTCGATGTACCAAGAAGTCATCCTCGACCACTACAAGAACCCGCACGGGCGGGGACTGCGCGAGGGCGACGCCGAGGTACACCACGTCAACCCCACCTGTGGCGACGAGATCACCCTGCGGGTGCGGTACGAGGGCACCCGTATCGCGGATGTGTCGTACGAGGGCCAGGGGTGTTCCATCAGCCAGGCCAGCGCGTCCGTACTGAACGAACTGCTGGTCGGCAAGGAACTCGCCGAGGCGCAGAAGATCCAGGAGACCTTTCTGGAGCTGATGCAGTCCCGGGGCCGGATCGAACCGGACGACGCCATGGAGGAGGTGCTGGAGGACGCGGTCGCGTTCGCCGGTGTCTCCAAGTACCCCGCCCGGGTCAAGTGCGCGCTGCTCGGCTGGATGGCCTGGAAGGACGCGACCGCGCAGGCGCTGGGCGAGACGCCCGGCGCCACCGAGAGGAAGACGGCATGACCGAGAACGCCGGGGCCGCGCTCAAGCCGGCCTCCGAAGAAGAAGTCCGCGAGGCGCTGTACGACGTCGTCGACCCCGAGCTGGGTATCGACGTGGTCAACCTCGGGCTGATCTACGGCATCCACATCGACGACTCCAATGTCGCCACGCTGGATATGACGCTGACGTCGGCGGCGTGTCCGCTGACCGATGTGATCGAGGACCAGGCCAAGTCGGCCACCGAGGGACTGGTCAACGAGCTGAAGATCAACTGGGTCTGGATGCCGCCGTGGGGCCCGGACAAGATCACGGACGACGGGCGCGAGCAGCTGCGCGCCCTGGGGTTCAACGTCTGATCCCCCGTTCGACGGCAAGGGGGCGCCCCGGCGCTCCTGGATACGGCCGTGGGGGGGGCGGGCCCCCCCCCGCCGCGGGCGGGTTGCGGGGCGGGGGGGTTGGGGGTGTGTTTGAAAAAAACAAGACCACCAAAAAA